>NZ_MEGP01000023.1:0-31679 GCF_001725555.1 Thiobacillus sp. SCN 63-57
ATAGCCGGGTCAGCCTGCTCACAGGCATTCACCGAATGGATGTCAAACGGCTGCGTAATGAGATCGTCAGTGGCCACGACGAACCCCCGCTGTCCGTATCCATTGGCGCACAAATCGTAGCCCGTTGGACAGCCTATCCAGAATACCTGGACAACAAAGGCCGCCCCTTGCCTCTGCATCGGCTCGCCAGTACCGGGGGGGCCATGAGTTTTGAATCGTTGGTGCGCTCAGTGACGAAGGACATTCGGCCGCGCGCGGTATTGGACGAATGGCTCCGGCTGGGTGTCGCCCAGATCGACGAACTCGGCCGTGTCATGCTGCTTACGGATGCGTTCATCCCGAGCCACGGGCTGGACGAGAAACTGTTCTACCTCGGTAAAAACGTGCACGATCACATTGGCGCATGCACGCACAATCTGACCCGCCTCAATGAACCTCCGCTGCTGGAACGAAGTGTCTATTACGATCGCTTGAGCAAGGATTCGACCCTGATTCTGTCCGCCTATGCCCGCCAACTTTCCAGCCAAGTGATGCAGGCCTTTAGCCAGAAAGCAATGGAACTACAGGAACGCGATCACCAGAATGCCCAGGCTCACTACCGGGTGACCTACGGCCAGTATTATTTCCAGGCTGACGAACAGGAAGAATTGGGCACCAAACCATGAAGTTCTGGCACCAGGCCCTGCTGGGGTTGTTGGCCTTCACGCTGGCCCCGGCGCTTCATGCCGCCAATCCTTGCGAGTCAGGTGGCTCGCCCATCATGCACGATGGCAATGGTGCCGGCGGTACCGGCTTCCGACCCGAAGGAACTGATGGGACTGGACAGGGCGGGACCGGCCTGTCCCCTTACAGAAAGCCAGGCGGAGACGGCAGCGGCAGCGGCGGTACGGGACACACGGTTGAAGTTGACGGGGTCATCACTGGATTCGCCAGTATCTGCGTGAACGGTCTGGAGTTGCATTACCTCCCGACTACGCCTGTCATGATCCAGGGCAAGTCGGGCTCTCCCAAAGACCTGCGCGTAGGCCAGGTCGTGCGTGTGCGCGCACAGGGACGAGGCAGCCAGCTCTCCGTCCAGCGCCTGCATGTCAGACATCTGCTGGTTTCCCCATTGCAGCAGCTCGGTTTGGATGGGATACGTGCGCAAGGACGCAATATCAGCCTGAGTCCCAATGCAGTGTTACCGAATGGCCTCGTCCCAGGCGTCAAAGTCGCCGTCAGCGGTTTTGCGGGTGTGCGTGGACACGTTATCGCCACGCGTTTGGATGTTGTGCCGGACGATACGCCCGACAGTCTCAGCGGCGAAGTCCAACGCAACGCGCAAGGCGAGTTGACGGTGGAGGGCGTCGTGCTGAAGGGGTACCTGCACAAACTCGAGCCGGGCGACATCGTTCGCGCCGAAGGCCGCTATGAGCAAGGCCGGTTGCAGGTCACCCGATTCGAACGTGAGGAGCGCGACATGCCGGTTGACCGCGTCGTCATACAGGGGCGGGTGGGCCATGCCAACAAGTCGGGAATCAACATCAACGGCCAGCACTTCCTGCTCGATTCGCAAACCCGGATCAAACAGGCCCCTCCCCGTGCCGGGGGATGGGCAATAGTCGACGCCGTCCGTACCAATGGCCAGCTCCATGCTCGCGAGGTCGAGGCGCAATCCTTCCCTGGACATGGTTTCGACAAGCCACACCAGGAGGGAGGCTCCTCCTCCAGGCATTCCCGCCAGGACGATAAAACGTTCCCTCAGGAGCCGGAACACGATACGGGCGCGAGCAACGAGTCATCGACTCGGGAAGGTGTCGAGCAGCCAGAAAAACAAGACTCCCCGGTCTCATCGGAACGAGCCGAAAAACTCGAACGTCCGGAGAAGATTGAACGGGTTGAAGCCAACGAACGTCCTGAGAAGGTTGAACGTGTCGAGACGATCGAACGCCCAGAAAAGGTTGAGCGCCCGGAGAAGGTTGAACGCCCGGAAAAAGTCGAGCGACCCGAGAAAATCGAGCGCCCGGAAAAAGTCGAACGCGTGGAGAGAATTGAACGGATTGAACGCCCCGAGCGCGACGATTGATATGCCTGAGCGATCCCAAGACCTTTTAATGCTTGGCATCGCAATCCTTTGCTGGATTTACGCCAAGCCCCGCATCCCGCGTTGGGCGGCCCCCCGGATGTATTTGTCAAAACGGCAACGTTGGTCCGAGGATTCACGGAATGCGTCCTGCCTAAATCAGGGCGTTCTAGAACGCTCTACCCGGATAAACATGCGGGCGTGAACGACATGGCAATCAGCTAAATAGTGTCTTCGCATCGAAACAGCCCGCCCTTGCCAACGCACAGTTGGTCATTCCTCCATTAAAATCTCGGCCACCCGCTTGAAAGGTTGCCATGCGCCTTATTACCCCGATATGCACGCTACTGGCCGCAGTTTGCTCGCCCGTCCAGGCCGCCGACGGAAAATTCAGCGCCAATCTGGGATTCGATTATTCATCCGGTAAATACGGTAGCCAAACCAAGACCGAAACATGGGCGTTGCCGTTAAGCCTGAAATATCGTACCGACGACTGGAGCCTGCGATTGTCGACGGCCTGGCTCCGCGTCAAGGGGGATGGAAATGTCACGCCGGAAGGCGACCCGCTCAATACGTCACGGACCACAGCGATTTCCGAGGGAATGGGCGATATTTCAGCCACCGCCACCTATAACCTTGTGGACGAACGAACTGTGTGGGTGTGGCTCGACATCAGTGGAAAAATCAAGTTCGGCACCGCCAGCACGGCAAAATCCCTGGGAACCGGCAAGAACGATTACACCCTGCAGGCCGAGCTGTTCAAACCCATCAAGAATCAATGGACCCCCTTTGTCAGCCTGGGATACAAGTGGAAAGGGGATCCTGAAGCCATCAACTATCGCAATGTCTGGCTGGGGTCGGTCGGCACCGATTATCGCGTCACACCGTCCCTGTCATTGGGGGGCAGCTACGACTGGCAACAAGCCGTCACCCGAACCAGCGGCCCCATCAGCGAGGCCATGCTTTACCTCAGCTATCGCCTGAATACCGCCAACAAGCTGAATCTGTATGCGGTAGGCGGCTTCAGCCGGGCCAGCCCGGACTGGGGTTCAGGGTTCATTCTTTCTCATCGTTTTTGACTCTGCCCACCATGCTGATCGGCTTCGTCATCCTCTATCTGGTCATCTCCATCGGCGTCGGCATGTACGCCGCCACGCGCGTCCACACCGCCCGGGATTACGTCGTGGCGGGCCGTCATCTGCCGATTTATATCGTCACGGCCACCGTCTTCGCCACCTGGTTCGGCTCGGAAACCGTCCTCGGCATTCCCGCCACCTTCCTCAACGAAGGCCTGCACGGCATCGTGTCCGATCCCTTCGGCTCTTCGATGTGCCTGATCCTGGTCGGCTTGTTCTTCGCCCGCAAGCTCTACCGGATGAACCTTCTCACGCTGACCGACTACTACCGCAAACGCTATGGCCGCAAGGTGGAAGTCATCACGGGCGTGGCCATCATCATCTCCTATCTGGGCTGGGTATCGGCCCAGATGACCGCGCTCGGCCTGGTATTCAACATCCTGTCCCAAGGCGTCATCACGCAAACCCAGGGCACCCTCATCGGCGCTGCCATCGTGCTGCTCTACACGCTCTATGGTGGGATGTGGTCGGTGGCGCTGACCGATTTCTTCCAGATGAGCATCATCGTCGTCGGTCTCTTGTACATCCTGTATGTGGCGTCGGATATGGCGGGCGGACTCGGTCATGTGGTCCAGCATGCCGCGCAGAAAGGGCAGTTCAACTTCTGGCCAGCCGCCAACAGCAAGGACGTCATCGCCTTCATCGCCGCCTGGATCACCATGATGTTCGGCTCCATCCCTCAGCAGGACGTATTCCAGCGCGTGATGTCCGCCAAGAGTGAAAACATCGCGGTCGCCGGTTCGGTCATGGGCGGCAGCTTCTACTTCTTTTTCGCCTTCGTGCCGCTCACCATCGCCTATTCCGCCACGCTCATCGACCCCGGCCTCGTCTCGGGTCTGCTGGACAAGGATTCGCAGATGATCCTGCCGCAGCTCATCCTCAACCACATGCCCGTCTTCGCCCAGATCATGTTCTTCGGCGCCCTGCTCTCGGCCATCATGAGCACGGCTTCAGGCACATTGCTGGCGCCCGCCGTCACGTTCTCCGAGAACATCATCAAGCCCTACCTGCCACACCACAACGACAAGACCCTGCTCCTGACCATGCGCGTGGTCGTCGTGGGGTTCGCCGCCATCGTCACGACGTTTGCGCTGTATTCCGACGCCACCATTTACCAGATGGTGGAAAACGCCTACAAGATCACGCTCGTGGTCGCCTTTGTCCCGCTTGTTTCAGGCCTGTACTGGCAACGCGCCTGCAAGCAAGGCGCCTACCTTTCAATCGCCCTGGGCCTCGCGGTCTGGCTGCCCATGGAAATCTGGCTGCCGGAAGGCTCGGCCTTGCTGCCGCCGCAGTTTGCGGGCTTTCTCGCGAGCCTGACGGGCATGGTGATCGGCTCGCTCAAGCCGGAATTTTTTGGGGGCCGCCGTCCCCATCCTAGACATATGGCATAAGGTCACCTGCATCAGGTGACCTCCTAAACATTCAGCAACCCGTTCCACGTCGAAAAAATTTACATGTTCAACGTCCCTGGCCATACCGGCATCAGGGCAATTCTCCTATCAGTTTGAAATAAAAGGAGTTTATAAAAAAATCGTTCGTTGGCACAAAGAGTGCTTTACTCCTTGGCAATTAGATATGCCGCCTGTTTAAGCATATTTAACCTAGTTGCAGCACCATTTTGCGGATCAGTCCACTTCAACCAAGGAGTCGTATTATGAAAAAAACAGCTCTGGCCAGCGTCCTTGCCGCTACGGCCCTATTCGCGGCAGTGAGCGCTAACGCTGCCCCATTGATTGTCAATACTGCGCTAAGCAATATTTCTACCGCTTTTGACAATGTGATCACCGGCACCGGTTCGACAGTCGTGACGGCACAAGTCGTAAACGGTCAAAGCACCTACAACTACATTGACAAGGACGGCAACGCGGCAACTGTGTCTGTAACGCGCACGTCAAGCGGTGCAGCTGCCTTTCCCAGCGGCGGTTATAGCAGCAATGGCGTCTCTCTGTCGGGAGACACTTGGGACATCAGCCCTTCTTCCAGCGGCTCTGATCCGATTCCCGGTTTCGGTTCCGGCCTCACCTTCACCTTCAGTTCGCCTGTGAATGCATTCGGCTTCGAAATCGGTGACTGGGCCACCTGCTGCATGAGCGGCACGCGACCCCTATCAATCCAGCAGACCTATGGCGTACCGGCTCAAGGTTCCGGTCTGTGGATTGCTTTCGATGGCGGCGCGGCCACCCTGCCTGCCAATGCATTGACCGCCACCGACAACCCTGGCTATGCAGCAGCACAAAGTTTCACCAACTTCATCGGTGCCATCGATTCGTCCGGTTTCTTCTCGAAGGTCACGTTCTTCGGTGATGGCTTCGGCGAGTTCCTGGTTGCCGGCGGCACCCTGCGTTTTGCCTCGGTCCCGAAAGGCTCGGTTGGTGGCTCGGTACCCGAACCCGCTTCCCTGGCCCTGCTGGGCATCGGCTTGGCTGGTCTGGCTACCATGCGCCGTCGCAAGGCTGCCTGAACAGCACACTCCCGGCAACAAACAAAACGGCGACCTTAGGGTCGCCGTTTTGTTTGGATCAGGTGCAATGCATCGAGTTAACGCAAGTACCCCTCATGCTCCAGCTTGAGCAGAATCTGCTGCACGGCCTCATCAATGCCCAGACCAGTCGTATCGATCGCCAACTCAGGCTTCTCAGGTACTTCGTAAGGATCGGACACCCCCGTGAACTCGGGTATCAGACCGGCACGCGCCTTGGCATACAAGCCCTTGCGGTCGCGCGATTCGCAGGTCTCGATCGGGGTGGCGACGTGGATCTCGATGAAGCCGCCGACCGCCTCGATCATGCTGCGCACGTCGCGGCGGGTCTGGCGATACGGTGCGATGGGGGCGCAGATGGCGATGCCGCGGTTCTTGGTGATCTCGGATGCAACAAAGCCGATACGGCGCACGTTGATGTCGCGGTGCGCCTTGGTGAAGCCGAGCTCGGATGAAAGATGGCGGCGCACGATGTCGCCGTCGAGCAGGGTGACGCAGCGTCCGCCCATTTCCATCAGGCGTGCCGCCAGCGCGCGCGCCAGGGTGGATTTCCCCGCGCCGGACAGGCCGGTGAAAAACACGGTGAAGCCCTGGCGTTCGCGCGGCGGACTCTGCCGGTGCAATTCGGCAATCACTTCGGGGAAGCTGTACCAGTCGGGGATTTTCAGCCCGGTCTGCATGCGGCGCTGGAATTCCTCGCCGCTCAGGGTGAGCAAACGCGCGCCGGCAGGTGCTTCGGGTTCGGGCAAATGCTCGGCACGATCTTCCACATACACCATGCGCGGATAGGCGATGAAACGCACGCCGATTTTCCCGGCCAGTTCCGTCACAGGCAGGTCAGCGTGCGTATGGATGAGGTCTTCACCCCGCCGGCAATCACCGTCAGACTGATGCTCTCCGCCTGAGATCAGCAGGCTGCAGCCGTAGTTGCGCGCAATGATGGCGCGCAGCAGCAGGGCGCGGGCGCTTCCCTCGCGCGGCGGAGCCGGCAGCAATGACAACTGGGTCGTGGCAGCCGGGAAGCGTTCGCGGATGGCCAGAAAACTTCTCACCAGGCCGAAGTACGCCGGCGCCTCGGTAATATCCCCACCCACCTGCGGGTGCAGCAGCAGGTTGGCCTCGTTTTCGATCGCACTTTTCAGACAGAATTCGAATTGCGCGCGATGCATCGGCTGGCGCGCCTGCCAGGCCACCACCCGCCGCCAGCCGCGCCGGACAAACAGCGCACGCAGTTCGGCCGGGGTGGCGCGCAGACCGGCAAAATCAGGATGCGGCGGCAGGGCCACCCCCTCGATCGCCCCGCCCAGATGCCGGATGCCGCCAGTTTCCCAAGCGTCGCTGACGGTCAATATAGCAAGCATGAAACCTTCGCCGTCGCGCAAGGCCACCCGATCCCCCGATTTCAGGTCGGCGGCGGCTTTCTGCTTGCTGGCGAGCGTGACCGGCAGGGGCCAGAACGTGCCATCGTCGAGTTGGCTATCTGTTTCGACGCGCTCGCATTGCGTACGTGTCATGAAGCCGGTGAGCGGCGAGTAGGCGCCCGTCAGCAGCATTTCAAGTTCGCACTGCTGCCGCCAGTCCAGATCGAGCGAAGGCAGGCTCAGGGCTTCCTGCTTGAGGGCCGCACTTTTCGCGGGATCGATCAGGTTGACGAGGGTTCCGCCATAAGGTGCGATCAGTTGATTCACGATTCAGCTCCGGGAAAAGATCGCAAAGAATGTAGCAATAAACCGGCCAAGCTCGGCGTCAGACAGATGATTGATGCCGGCCGCCCCTTTACGCCCCCCGCCGGTGTCGAACTGGCTGCACAGCTCGTCCGCGCCGGACTTGGCAACCAGCGGCGCACGCACGCTGACGACATAGCCACCACCCGGCTTGGCCGTGAGCACGGCATGCGCCTGCGAGGGAGACTCGACTGCCAGTTGATTGCCGAATACGCCGGAAATCCGCCGCGCCCATTTCTCGGCGGGGAGCATGAAGATGCGCCCGGCAGCACGCGCTTCAGTCGCGTCCAGGGCAACGGCGCGCGTCATGTCCTCCTGGTAGCCGGTCTTCAGCGTTCGATAGGCGGCCGACTCGGCGATGAAGGCGAAGGGGTCGGCAAACGGACGCATCTGGCGATACAACTCGGCCGGGTCGTAAAACAGGTCGTCGAGCGTTTCGCCATAGCCGTTGTAATTGAGACATTCGCCCAGCGATTGCAGCTGCGCCAACTGGTCAGCCGACAGGTTCAGTGGAGTGGCGGCCTGTCGTGCCGCATCGGCAAGATTGTCGCCGAACGCGGCGGTGACCGCCCACGCCAGATGCTGGCCCTGCAAGTAGCGGTTCACCAGCAGGCTGGTGCAGATGTTGGCGTCGGTATCGATGTGCGGCTCGAAATGGGGATGCACGGGAATGTCGCCCGGCTGGTGGTGATCGAAGTAGCGTACTTCTGCCCCTGCTTCGAGAATCCGGTCCAGCGCGTCACGGTTTTTCGACAGGGCGATGTCGAGCACGGTGACGCGATCGCCTGCGCAGGCCTGAACCCGTTTCAGCAGACTGATATCGCGCTTGGGGCCGGTCACCAGTTCGGAATCGGCGGGATCGGCGAGACGCAGCTGGTGCAGTGCGCAAAGACCGTCGGCGTCGCCGTTGAAAACGTCAATGAGAGGCATGGCGGGTATGGGCATGAAGCCGTTGAGCGGCGCGAAAGTGCGGCCATTGTATGAAGGCAAGCGTTGCAATGACAAGCACATGCAACGCGCTGTAACGTAGCCAGATGACAGGCATCGCAGCGTAATGCTGGCGGTCGGTACTCAGCAGGAACTGCAGGGCCGAGAATTGCTGGCCGTACTTGTCGATCGTGCCGGCCAGTCCGAGGTGCAGGAACAAGGCAGCGAGGGGCAACGAAACCAGTGGGCTGACCAGCCGCAAAATGCGTTGCGCGCCCATTGCAGGCGAAGCGAGCAGGGCAGATGCCAGGAACACAATATAGAGCCAGGCACTCAAGGCCGTAAAAGCCAGCGGCTGCGGCGTAGCCATCAACTCGACCAGATTGTCGGTATCGGCCTGGATGACCACGCCCCAATAGGCCAGGCCCAAGACCGGAAGCGCCGCCCAGAAATGCAGGGCGCTCAATCGCCGCCCGCGCCAGCGGCGCACGGTTTGCGCAGCCAGATAGATCAACGTACCGGGTATTGCGGCTAACGCCACCCAGCGCAATCCGAGCTCCCACTGCCCGGACCAGCCCAGCACCGGACTGCCGGCCAGATCGAAAAGACTCTCATCCGGCACGGCCGCATCCAGCAATAAAAAAGCGATGGCGCCATACACCAGCAGACCCAGGGGCAATTGCGCCAGACGGGCCAGGCCGGACACCGGCCGGCGCGCCAGCCACACGGGCCAGACGGCCAGCCAGTAGCACGCCACCGCGAGCAGCAACGCCGACAGCCAGGCATTATCCTGCCGCAGCAGTTCGCGTACGTTGTACGGTACGAAGGGTGCGTGGGCGGCGCCCCAGAACAGTACGCCCATGCCGCCCAGGACAAGCGGCATCTGCCAGCGCATCCGTGTCGCCGGGGGTGCGGCCGGGGATTCGGGCTCCGCGCGATGAGAATCCCGTGGCATGGTGACATGCCGGGGCGCCCGCAAGATGCGGCGTGCCACGCCATAGCCTGCCAGCCCGCCCAGCCAGGCCAGCAACCAGTCGGTGGTATCGGCGATCTTTTCCGGCAACATCACCTGTCCCAATTCGATGAGCGCAGGCATCCCGACCAGCACCAGCATGGCTACCGCAAATAGTGTGGCCCGCCAGCGCCACGGCTGGCGGGCCACACCCCATGCCAGCAGCCCGCCCAGCGGCGCAAAGAACAACGTCTTGCGCAAGACTTCGGTGATGGCCCGGTATTCGGTGCCGAAGTAATACACCTCGAACGGTACCCGCTGTACGAAGTCGAGCCGGTCTTTGATGAACGCGCCGTCGGTACGGAAATCGAAGGGAAACCAGAACACGAACAGCAGTACCCCCATCCACCCTGCAGCCAGCGCAAAAGGCAGCCAGGTCCCCCACTGCACCGGCGCGCTGTCATGTGCTTCACGTTTGGCTAGACGTCCGCCGACGACACTGCCCAGCACGCCGCCAAGCGAAGCCGTCAGAATGTCGGTCACATCGCTGACGCGGGAAAAGACGAACAGCTGCGCGAATTCCAAGCCGGTCGCCGCGGCCAGCGTCATGCCCCATGCGCGCCACGCACTGCGTGTTCCGTCCAGTCGCCACAGCAAGGCCAACGGCGTCCAGATCAGCGCATCGGTGGCAATTTCATAGACGGCCGTGGCCGGGTCATGCGGCAAATCGCCAAACGGAATCAGCACCACCATGCCGTCCCGCCATTTATGAAAAATCTCGACCAGGCTGATGGTCAGATCGAGCGGCAGGATGTTGTAAACGACGACACCCGCCAGGTATGTCCAGGCCAGACGCTCGGCGAGTGCGGCACGAGCATGGTTGTGCTGCCAGGCTTGCAACCAGTCGACGAACCGCCTGTCTGTCATCCACCATGCCAGCACACCGATGAAACCGCCCAGCGTTTCGGCAAAGATGTCATTCTGCGACACCGTGCGCTGCGGGAAAAACAGCTGGGTGAATTCAATGCCGATGCTCAATGCAGTAGCAGCGGGAATCAACGCCAGTGTGGCCAACAGGTTGTGCAGGCGGCCGCTCCCGCCTGTCATGGCACCCATCCACAGATAGGTCAGCGGAATGAACAGCAACAGATTGGCAACCCAGTCGGCACGCGACCCGATCCCGAGCTTGAGAAACGGGATCGCCCCAAATCGGGCCACGGCGACATCCCATGGCAACGCATGAAATTTGAGCGGCACCAGGCTGCCGTAGATGACAAACAGGGTGTAGCCCAGTGCGACCAGCCACAGCAACGCGCTCGGGTTGGTGGAGGACTGCGCGCGCCCGTTCATGGCCAGGATGAATCCAGTGTGTGCTGCAAAGCGGATGAAACGCTTGCGCCGGGATACGCCGTCGCCTGCCAGTCAGGATAGACAGCCAGCTCGCGAACCAGGTTTTGTGGCAGGCGATTATTTTGCGGATATTGCCCCAACAGGCCCGGCGTCAGGTCCGATACGGCAACGTCCAGTAGATCAGGTCGATAGGCCAAGGCGACGTTGTATGCCGCTTCCCCTCCCTGCAAAGGTGTCGCAGCGGCCATCACATTGGCGAGCACGCGTTGGCGATAGGGCGTGCCTACGGCATGGCGCACCCGGATGCCTGTGCCAGACGCCAGCACGGTGTTGGAGAAAATAGCCATGTCACGCGGCACATCGTTGTGCGGCTGGATATGGATCGCATCGCCATCGCCATTGACGAAGACATTGTCGTAGAGCACCACACGCCCCTCCGCCTGCAATAATGCTTCGCTGGGATTGTGCTGGAAGAAGTTGCCGTAGACCAGATAGCGGTCCTCGCTGCCCGCTCCGGCCAGCGGAAAATGCCCAAGCAGGACGTTGGGGCGTGCCTGCGGCCCAGGTAACGCATCCTGTTTGGAAAAGACGTTGTAGCGAATCACCGTATCGTAGTGATCGGCATGGCCGGCGGGACGGCCAGCTTGATGCTTGATCTGCAGGTTGTAGCCCAGCGTATGGGAAACCCGATTGGCCTCGATCACGCCGCCGACGAAAGGATCCGAACCATCGGCGTCGCCAAGGTACATGCCGGTGCCGACCCGCTCGATACGGTTCCCCCGGATCACCCAGCCGAAGGCCGGACACTTGGTTGAAATACCCACATTCTGTTGCGATGCGGCATGGTCGTGAATGTAAAGACGCTCCAGCGTAATGAAATCGGCATAGTGGCTGTGGCCTTCGGCCTTGACCGCATCCACCGGCTGATTACGGCCATCGAGTTCCAGGTGGCGTAATACCAGATGGCGAACATCGACCAGACTGATCGTATTGGCGCCCGGCCGGGCGAGGAAACGCGGCGGCTCAGCAGGCAAGGCCGCTTCAATGACGATAGGTCGGTTGGCCTCGCCGGACAAATGGCGCAAAGGCAAACCCTGCCGGTAATCGCCTGCCTCCAGCAGTAAGCGGTCGCCAGGTTGCAGGCGACGCACATAATCGAGGTAATCCTGTGCATTCGCACGGTAATCCGTTGCGGCCGCTGTCCCTGCCAGCAAGCAAAGCCATGCTGCGCTGACGGCCCGCCGCATTCAGTCCGCCGTGTCAGGCAAAGGCAATCCGCTTTTAAGCAGATCCAGCTTGCCGTAGAGCACGCGGGTCATGCCTGCCACGCTCTGCCGGCCCGTATCCACCACGATGTCGGCCACTTCGCGATACAGCGGGTCACGTTGCTTGAACAGTTCCCGCAGCCTGGCGAGCGGATTCTCGGTTTGCAGCAAAGGGCGGTTGCGGTCGTGCCGCGTACGCTCATACAAATGCTCGGGCATGCCGCGCAAATAAATCACCACCCCATTTTTTTTCAGATTGTCGCGATTGGCCGCCGAGAGGACCGCACCGCCCCCTGTGGCCAGAACGATGCCAGACAAGCCTGTCAGGTCAGCGATCGCAGCCTCTTCGCGTTTACGGAAACCCGCCTCGCCTTCTATCTCGAATATGACCGGAATCTTGACGCCGGTTCGCGCCTCGATTTCGTGGTCCGAGTCGTAAAAGACGCATCCATAATGCTTGGCCAGCAGCCGCCCCACGGTGGTCTTGCCCGCCCCCATCAACCCGACGAGGTATAGATTGTCTCGCTTGCTCATGGCGCCATTCTAATTGAGAGCGGCCGAATGGATAGCGCTGAACGAACGCAAAAAATCAAGGCGAAAAAAAGCGCGGGACACGCCCGCGCTTTGGATGTCAGCCGCGATTAGCGTATCGACAGACGATCGTCGATAATGCGCGGGGTGATGAAAATAATCAGTTCAGTTTTATTGTCCTGTTTAAATTTCTGCTTGAAGAGATTGCCCAATATCGGCACATCCCCCAGGAAAGGAACCTTCGACACATTGTTGAGCTCAGTCTGGTCGAATATGCCGCCCAGCACGAGGGTCTCGCCATTATTGACTCGAACCTGGGTCTTGACCCGCTTGGTCGAGATGGCCGGTGCCGTAATACCTTGCCCCAGAGACACGGTTCCGGTCGGGTCAACGTTGTCTTTCTGAATTTCAATCGTCATGATGAGCGAATCATTGTTGAGGATCTGCGGGTCTACCAACAAGCACAAGAATACATCCTTGAACGTCACCGTTGCGGGAGCAGTGGACGAACCGGGGGTGATAAAGGGAATCTGGGTGCCATTAAGAATCACTGCGGGTTTCTGGTTGGAGGTCATGACCCGCGGGTTGGACAGAATTTTCCCGCGGTTATCTGCTTCCAGCGCTGATAGTTCCAGACTAAGCAGATTTCCAGTCGACGCATCCAGCAAGGACATGGCGATTTGTGCTGCGCCGGTTCCTGCCGGGAAATTGACCATGTTAGTACCAGTGTTGAACACAGGAACTTGCGCCCGAGCAAACGGATCGGTTGCACTCGGATTAGGAACAGATCCCATCGTCGATGACTGCGGGAAGAAACCTTGCGTGAGGGCGGATGCTTCACTCTGAGCGCCCCCAATGCCAGTCTGGTAGCGGCCAGTACGGTTAATCGCAGCAAGCCCGAGCTTAGCACCCAAATCTCGGCTCCAACCACTTTGTGCGGTGACCACCCGTGCCTCGATCATCACCTGGCGGGCTGGCACATCCAGACGTGCGAGCAGTTCACGAATTTCCTGAATCTTGCGCGCCGTATCAGTGATTATCAGGGTATTGGTCTTCAGTTCATAGGTCGCCCGCCCCCGCTTGGTGAGAATTTTCTGTTCGTTGTCGGCCTGACTTTTTTGCATGTTCTGCATGGCCGAACCCGTCAGGCCTGCCGCTTGGGCGGAGCAGTTCACGGAATTATTTCCAGCCGCATTCCCGCCTGCACCGCCGGCAGCTCCATACAGCATGGTTTGCGCATCATCCGCCCGCATATAGTTGAGTTGGATGTACTCGGTCGTCAGGGGCTCCAGATCAGCCACCTGATTCTTGGCCTCGAACTCCAACTTCTCCTTGGTCATCAATTCGTCTTTGGGCGCGATCCAGATCACGTTGCCGTTCTGGCGCTTGTCGAGGCCCTTGGTCTGCAGGATGAGATCGAGCGCCTGATCCCATGGCACGTCTTTCAGCCGCAGCGTGAGGTTGCCGGTCACGGTGTCGCTGGCGACGATGTTGAGGCCGGTGAAATCGGCGATGACTTGCAGTACCGAACGCACTTCGACGTTCTGGAAGTTGAGCGAGAGTTTCTCGCCGGTGTATTTCACCTTGCCGTCGGCCGTTTTCTTCTGGGCGTCATCGCTCTGTTTGACTTCGACGATGAAGCTGTTGTCGGTCTGGTAGGCGGAGTATTCCCAGCCGCCCTTGGGCTGGATCACCATGCGCGTGTTGTCGCCCAGAGTATAGGTTTCGACGGTCTGTACCGGGGTACCGAAATCCGCCACGTCGAGACGACGTTGCAAGGCCTTGGGCAGTTCGGTGCCGATGAAGTCGACGACGACGCCGTTGGACTGCTGGCGGATGTTGATCCCGGCCTGGGCGTCGGACAGGGTCGTCACGATACGCGCCTCGCCCGCCGCGCCGCGCCGGAAATCGACGTCGCGAATCGTGTGACGCGCGCCATCGGCCGCCGCTTCGGCAAAACGCGGGCTGACATTCACGGGCGCAGCACTGGCCCCGACATCGCCCAGGGCGATCAGAAGGGATTTGCCGTCCACGCTGGCTTCATACTCAACCGATTTGTTCAGGTTGAGTACCAGGCGGGTCCGGGTCCCGGCTTGCACCACATTCACGCTCGACAGCGGGCCAAGATTGGCTTCGACGGTGTTGCGACCTAGCGCATTCCCCGTGTCGGGCAGGTCGAGTGCGATGCGCGGCGGATTCCCGACCGTAAAGCCGGCCGGTGTGGCAGCCAGCGCCTTCTTGAGATTGACGCGTACCACGACTTTGCCGCCAGGCAAGGTCGTGGTTTCGACGCTTTGCACAGCATTGCCCGTGGGCGGTGCGTCGGCAGCGCGCACCGTGAACGGCAGCACCAAACCGGTGAATAGGATGAGCCCGAACAGGTGGCGGGTCATTTTCTGGGCAATTTTCGGCAATGCATTCATGTCAGCCTCTTTGAAATTCAGTACTACAAATCATTCCTGCAAATTCAGGGTGCTGGTACGCTCCGACCAATCCCCGGCGCTATCCTGGACAATTTCACGCAGCGTCACTTCGCTATCGCTGATCTGCGTGACCAGGCCGAAATTCTGGCCCATGTAATTGCCCTTCTTGATGTGGTAAATCGCATTGTCCGGTGTCTTGATCACCGCCTGGTTGACCCCGTTCTGTGACAATACGCCCACCATTTTCAGCGTCTCAAGCGAGAACGCTTCCAGAGGCTCCTTCGGCCGGGTGAGATCGGGCTGCATCCCGCCGCCTCCGCCGGTCGAGAGCTTTCTCGGCTTGAAGGGATCGGGCAGATCGAAGGCCGCATAACTGAACGGCTCGTAAGCCTTCACCTCCGGCAGTGGATCGATTTTCCCTTGCATGTCCTTGCCGGTTTCGGCGACGAATCGGTGCAGATCGTCCATGTCGCCGCTGCCGCAGCCGCTCAAACCGGTGACTATCAATACGATGGCCAAGCGCTTCATTTCTTTTGCTCCTTGGCTTTTTGTTTCCGGGCGATGGCCTCGTCGTCGTCCAGGTAACGGTAGGTCTTGACGATGGCGTCCATATTCAGCACGCCATCCTTCGCCGGCTGCATGGAAATATCCTGCAAAGTCACGATGCGCGGCAGCTTGGAGACATCGCTGACGAAGGCGGCGATGTCATGATAGCCGCCGGTCACTTTGACCTGGATGGGCGTTTCGGCATAGAACTCGGACACCGTCTCGGCTTGGGGCCGGAACAGGTCGAACTGCAGGCCGCGCCCCAGACCTGCCTGGTTGACGTCCGTGATCAGCGCATCCATTTCCTGCTTGTTCGGCAATTGCTTCAACAACGCGCCGAACGCCTGCTCAATGTCGGCCAGCTGCTTTTTGTACGCATCCAGATTGATGGCCTGATTCTTCTTGGTGGTGAACACGCTGCGCAGCTCGGTTTCCTTCTGCTTCGCGGTATCGAGCGTTTCCATTCCGCCGCGCCAGTCGAACCACCAGCCTGCCAGCACGATCACCACGCACAGGAATGCCAGCGCAACGAGCTTGGTCGGCAGCGGCCAGTCGGCCAGCGTCTTCAGATCGAGTTTATTGAGTTCGTCCAGGGTCATGCCTTGCCCCCCTTGTCATTCGCGCTGTCCGGTTGCTGATGCGTCTGCTTGACGGTCAGCACGAACTCGTTGGCGCGCAGATTGTTCACGGTGGCGGCCTTGATCTCGACCAGCGTGGCCGATTCGAACCAGGGCGAACCGTCGAGATTCCGCATCAATGTGGAAACGCGCGCGCTCGACTGGGTATAGCCGCTGATCGTGACGATATCGCCCGCCTGTTTGAAGGACTTAAGATAGAGACCGTCCGGAAGCAGGCGGATCATCTGGTCGAACAAATGGACGACTTCGGTACGGTTGGACTGCAAGGTTTCGACGACCTGCTTGCGTGCCAGCAGTGCCTGCGTCTGTTCACGGATTTTCTTGATTTCGCCGATCTGGCCGTCAAGCTTGGCGATTTCCTGTTCCAGATAAGCATTGCGCGCTTCCTGGTTTGACTGCCGTGCGGCAATCACGCTATGTCCCAGAACGACAACCAGTACACCCGTCGCAACGGCAATGCCAAGCAGGATATTGAACTGGCGTCGCCGGGCGGCACGCGCAAGTTCGCGGTGGGGGAGGAGGTTAATGCGGATCATTGTGGGTCAAACCTCCGCATGGCGAGGCCGCAAGCGACAAAGAGAGAAGGCGCATCGGCGGTCAATGCCTGAGGCCGGATTTTGGAGCCGACGGCCATGTTGGCAAACGGGTTGACCACCATCGTCGGCGTGCCCGTGCGCTGCGCGACCACTTCATCGATGCCGGGAATCATGGCGCCGCCACCGGCCAGCAGGATCTGGTCGACCTTGCGATACTGTGTCGAGGTCGTGAAGAGCTGCAGGGCACGGCCGATTTCCATGGCCAGGGTTTCACTGTAGGGCTGCAGCACCTCCATGTCATAGCTCTCGGGCAGCGTGCCCTTGCGCTTGGCATTTTCGGCCTCTTCGCTGGTCATGCCGTAGCGTCGCGAGATTTCGTTGTTGAGCTGGTTGCCGCCAAAACCGTGTTCGCGCAGGTAAACCGATTCGTTGTCGTTGAGGATATTGATGTGCATGTTCTGCGCACCCACGTCGATGATCGCCACGGTCTGTCCGGCACCGCTATTGGGCAGCAGGTGGGCAATCTGTTCGTAGGCGGTCTGCGTGGCATACGATTCGACGTCCATGATCAGCGCCTTCAGGCCGGCCGCCTCGACGGCCGCCACGCGATCCTCGACCTTTTCCTTGCGTGCCGCTGCAAGCAGGACCTGCATATCGTCCGGGCTGCTGGGCGACGGGCCGAGCACCTGGAAATCCAGATTCACCTCATCGAGCGAAAAGGGAATGACCTGGTTGGCCTCGGCCTCCACCTGGTTCTCCAGGTCGATCCCCTTGAGGCTGGCCGGGGCCAGGATCTTTTTGGTGATGACGGCCGACGACGGCAATGCCAGGGCCACATTCTTGATCCGCGTCCCCAGATCCCTCCAAGCGGTCCGCAAAGCATCGGCCACCTGATCGAGATTGGCGATATTGCCGTCTGTCACGGCATCCTTGGGCAAGGGCTCGATGACGTAGCGTTCCACCCGCAACATGCCTTTCCCTGCGTCGGACAACTCCACCAGTTTGACCGCAGTCGTACTGATGTCGAGCCCCAGGATGGGCAGACCCTTGGCAGACAGCCAGTCTAGATTGATATTCAGGTGCAAGAGTTTTCCTTTACACTTCTGTGGGTTGGCGCTTTTTCTTATTATTGTTTTTAGATGCTAGCAACAACACACGGTTTTTAACAGTTTTTTTCTTGCGACTACATTGGAGTTGAACATATGTGTCCAATTTCCAACACCACTAACGCCTATAATCGGCGGAAACTTTAGGCATCGCAGGGCAGATTCGAACAACACGCCGGCGCATGGGGGCTCCCAAGTACCCTGCGCGGCACGTGACGAATCCATGTGCATAAGAAACAGCGGGTTATCGAGACGGACCCGCCGCCCCACCCGGGGCTCGATATTGGGTGCGGATTTCCAAATGTATGGCGTCTCCAAAGAAGGAATCGGATGTTTTCGAAATGGTGGCATTACGCACTGGCATTGATTGTCAGCCTCGGCGTCGTCGGCACGGCACTGGCCGGATTGGCTGCAGCCCTGATTTACCCGAACCTGCCGCCGCTCGAAGCGCTGACAGACTACAAACCCAAGCTGCCATTGCGCGTCTTCACGGCTGACGGCGCCCTGATCGGCGAATTCGGTGAAGAACGCCGGGCCTTCATCGCCATCGATAAAGTCCCGACCTATATGAAGCAGGCGATCATCGCCGCTGAAGACGAGCGCTTCTATGAGCATGGCGGGGTCGATACGCTGGGCGTGCTGCGTGCTGCGATGTCAAACCTGGTATCCGGCGGCGCCAAGGAAGGCGCCTCGACCATCACCATGCAGGTAGCCCGCAACTTCTTCCTGTCGAACGAGAAGACGCTCACCCGCAAACTGTCCGAAGCCATGCTGGCGATGAAGATCGAACACAGCCTGTCGAAGGACAAAATTCTCGAGTTGTACCTCAACCAGATTTATCTCGGCCAACGCGCCTACGGCTTCGAAGCTGCCGCGCGCACTTACTTCGGCAAGCCGATGCGCGAATTGTCGCTGGCGGAATTCGCCATGCTTGCAGGCTTGCCGAAAGCACCGTCTCGTTACAACCCTGTGGTCAATTTCCCGCGCGCCAAGGCACGTCAGGAATATGTCCTGGGGCGGATGCGCGCGCTCAAATTCATCGACCAGCCGACTTGGCAAGCTGCTGTCAAACAGAAACTGGTCATTCGCCAGGCACGCCAGCAAACAGACGTTTCGGCTGACTACGTCGCCGAAATGGTGCGCCAGGCCCTGTTCGAGAAATACGGCGAATCCATCTACAGCTCAGGCTACAAGGCCGTCACCACGCTACGCCGCGCTCAACAGGCCGCGGCCGATCTCGCGGTCTGGCAAGGCATTGCCGATTACGACCAGCGCCATGGCTATCGCGGCCCAGAGAAGGAAATCAGCCTGCCCGCCGACAAAACCGAGCGCGAAACGGCCATCGCCAGCGCTCTGGAAGATCTCGCGCCGGTCAGCGACATGCAACCGGCCGTGGTCGTCAGCGTCACCCCCAAACTGATCCGCGCCCAACTGGATGACGACACGGTGGTCGACATTTCGGGCACCTCGCTCAAATGGGTGGCCAACTGGGTGGCAGGAAAAAAAGGCCGGCAGCTCGTCCCCGGAGCAGTTGTGCGTGTGCAGGCGACGGGCAAGCCGCAGCAATGGCGGCTCGCGCAGCTTCCCGAAGTGGAAGCCGCACTGGTGGCCCTGAATCCGAATGACGGCGCCATCACCGCCTTGGTCGGCGGTTTCGATTTTCACCGCAACAAATTCAATCGCGTGACACAGGCCTGGCGACAGCCGGGATCGAGTTTCAAGCCGTTCATCTACTCGGCCGCGCTGGAAAAAGGCTATACCCCCGCCACCATGATCGACAACATGCCGTTGACGCTCAGTGCCGACGAAGCCGGCGGCACCGCCTGGGAGCCGCAGAACTACGACGGCGACACCAGCGGTCCGGTGCGCATGCGCACGGCACTGACCAAATCGCTCAACCTGGTGTCGATACGCATCTTGCAAGGCATCGGTCCGAACTACGCGCGCGACTACATCCGCCGCTTTGGTTTCGATCCCGCTCGCCATCCGCCTTACCTCACCATGGCGCTCGGGGCCGGCAGCGTCACCCCGCTCCAGTTGGCTGCGGCTTATGGCGTCTTCGCCAACGGCGGTTTCAGCGTCAAACCCTATCTGATCGACAAGGTCTACGACAAGGATGGCCGCCTGCTGATGGAAGCCAAACCGCAAACGGTGGGCTCGAACGCGCCCCGCGTAATCGATCCGCGCAATGCCTGGCTAATGACAAACATGATGCAGGACGTGGTGCGCTACGGCACGGGTGCACGCGCAGGCCAGCTTGGACGCAGCGACATCGCCGGCAAAACCGGCACGACCAACGATGCACGCGACACCTGGTTTGCCGGTTACACGCCTGACTTGGTGGCTATCGCCTGGATGGGGTACGACCAGCCACGTTCCCTCGGCCGACACGAAACCGGGGCGCAATCTGCGCTCCCGATCTGGATGGGATTCATGGGACCGACGCTGAAAAACATGCCGCAGCATGACTGGACCATGCCCAGCGGCATCATCAACGTGAATATCGACCCGAACACCGGTACGCGTCTGCCCGACACCCTGATAGGCGAATTCCTGGGACATATCCTGGGCGCGACTTCAGGCGGCATGGTTGAACATTTCTACCAGGAGTTTCCGCCGCCCGACGCGCCGCCGGCCGGATGGAGCACAGGCACCGAGACGCCATCGGATCCCGCGACCCTCCTGCATGGAACCGGAACGCCGCCATGAAACATCAGGATATGCGCCGCCGCATCGCCCATGCCGCGGCCCGCATACTGGCCGAGGACGGCAGCCTCGATTACGGCAGCGCCAAACGCAAGGCGGCGCGCCAGCTCGGCGCACCCGACAGTGGCAATCTGCCGGACAACCAGCAGATCGAAGAAGCGCTACGCAGCTACCAGGCCATTTACCAGACCGACGAAACCCGGGCGCAACTGACACTGCTGCGACAAACCGCGATCGAATACATGGAACAGCTCGTGGATTTCGACCCTCACCTTACCGGGTCGGTACTCAATGGGACGGCCGGCCCGCATGCCGACATCAACCTGCAACTGTTCACCGACCACCAGAAAGACGTCGAATTTCTGCTGATGCGCCTGCCTGCAGCCTATCAGGCCGGTGAATACAGAGCCTCGGACACCCCGGGGCGAATCTATCCGCGCTTCATGATCGACGATCCACGGGCCCGGGTCGATCTGGTCGTCTACCCCGCCTCCGAACTGCGTAACATGAAACGCCTGCAAGCCGATGGCAGCCCGCGTCGCTTGCGCTTGCCACAGGTCAGGACGCTCATTTGATCATTCTCATTGCCGCATGCTCTGGCATGGAAGATGCTCACTCACCCTCCATGGTTCTTATGAGTGAACGGCTGTGATCAGATTTTTCCGGCACTACGTGCCGCTGAATTTATTGCTGCTGGTATTGATCGAAACGCTGATCCTGGGCGGGTCGATCTACGCCGGGGTAAGCGCCCGCTTCCTGGATGGCAGCGTGATTCCGCCTGAGCTCGACCCTCTGCTGCCCAAGGCCCTGACCTTCGCCGTCGTCATGCTGGGGCTGATGACCGCAAGCGGACTATACGATCTCGAATGGCAGGGTGGAGTACGTGCCTTGCTGCAGCGCCTGGGCCTGAGTTTCGGACTGGGCCTGGTGACCATGAGCCTGCTGTTCTACTTCTTCCCCGCTTTGCTGGTCGGGCGGGGCGCTTTCCTTCTGTCTTTCGGACTGGCATTACTGGGTATTTTACTCAGTCGTGCCCTGTTCATTCGCTGGGCACGCGTCGGCGCGCTCAAGACCCGCGCCCTGGTGATCGGCACCGGTAGCCGCGCCGCCCATGTCGAAGCCATGCTGGCCAAGCGTTCCCGCGCCAGCAATGTCCAGGTCATCGGCTATCTGCCGATGGGCGGTAGTCATCATTTCGTCGATCATGCTCGTATTCTCGACACTCAGGAGCCGCTTCCCGAGTTGGCGCTTCGCCTGCAAATCAGCGAAATCATCCTCGCCGTGCGCGACCGCCGCGGCGGCGGCATGCCGGTGCAGGACCTCCTCAAGTGCAAGCTGTACGGCATACGCATCCTTGAGTTGTCGAGCTTCTTCGAACGCGAGAATGGCCATCTGCAACTCGACTCGATGAATGCCAGCTGGATGATCCTGTCCGAAGGGTTTCACCAGGGCATGCTGCGCGACACGGCCAAACGCCTGTTCGATCTGCTGGTGAGCGCCGCCATGCTGGTCGTCTGCCTGCCGATCATGGCCCTCGCGGCCCTGCTGATCAAACTGGAAAGTCCGGGGCCAGTACTCTACCGTCAGGAACGCGTCGGACAAGGCTGCCGCAATTTCACCATCCTCAAGTTCCGCAGCATGTGCGTCGACGCCGAAAAAGACGGCAAGCCGCGCTGGGCCGGCCAGAACGACAGCCGCGTCACACTCACCGGACGTTTTATCCGGCGCACCCGCATCGACGAGCTGCCGCAGATCTTCAACGTTTTCTTCGGCGACATGAGTTTTGTCGGCCCGCGCCCCGAGCGCCCCTATTTCGTGGCGGACCTGACCCAGAAAATCCCCTATTACGGCGTACGCCACACCGTCAAACCCGGTATCACCGGCTGGGCGCAAGTGCGTTACCCGTACGGCGCGAGCGACGAAGACGCCATGCACAAGCTGCAATACGATCTCTACTACGTCAAGAACCACAGTCTGTTCCTCGATCTCATGATCCTGTTCCAAACCGCGCAAGTCGTGTTGTGGGGAAAGGGCGTGCGCTGAGCGCACGCGCCCGGAGCCGACCATGCCCGACACCCTGCTTCTCCTGGCCGCCGTCGGTTATGGACTGGCAGCGCTCGCCTATCTCGGCCTCTCCGGTCTGATCGTCGCCAGCTGGCGCCGTCGTCCGCAAGGCCGCCAACTGGTGCTCGCGACCGGACTGAGCGCCGCATGGGGTGCATTTTCGGCGCTAACGGCCTTAGGTGCCTTGCCCCCCCAACTCGGCCTAGCGGCCGAGGTCGCACGCAACGGCGCCTGGCTGGCACTCCTGCTGTACATCCTGCAACTGCGCCTGCCCTCCGACGCCGTCCTGCCCGCGCCGATCCGTCTCATCCGCATCCTGAGCGGCATACTCGTCGGGGTTCTGCTTCTCGCCAGCATCTACCCCTTCATTGCGCCGACCCAGCCGGTGCTGGCGCGCTGGGCGGGCAATCTGGGGCTGGTTCTGCTGACCGTCATGGGCCTGGTGCTCACCGAGCAGGTGTACCGCAGTACCCGACCGGAAGACCGCTGGGCGATCAAATTCCTCTGTCTGGGACTGGGCGGGCTCTTCGTTTACGACTTCTATCTCTACGCCAATGCCGCCCTGTTCAATGCCATGGATGCCCAGGTATGGGCTGCGCGGGGCTATGTGGCCGCCCTGGTGACGCCGCTGATCGCGGTCTCCGCCGCCCGCAACCCGGAATGGGCCGCGCCGGTCGGCCTGTCACGCAGCATGGCGTTCCATACCGCCAGCCTGTTGGCTGCGGGCATCTATCTGCTGCTGATGGCCAGCGCAGGCTATTACCTGCGTCTGTTCGGCGGCGAATGGGGCAATGTGGTGCAAACCATCTTCATCTTCGCCGCCGCCATGCTGCTGGTGCTGCTGATGTTCTCCGGCACCTTGCGCGCCCGCTTGCGCGTGTTCCTGTCCAAGCATTTTTTCAGCTATCGCTACGACTACCGCGAAGAGTGGCTCAACTTCACCCGCACCCTCACCGAAGGCCGGCCCGGCGAGCAGCTATGCGAACGCGCAGTCGAGGCGCTGGCCGGGCTGCTCGAAAGCCCTGGTGGGGCACTCTGGATGCGCGAAGGCGATGCCGGCTATCAACGCGCCAGCCACTGGAACTGGGCCGATCTCCAGGGAACCGAGCCTGCCGATGCGCCGTTCATTCAATGGCTTGCCAGCAAGCAATGGGTGGTGGACCTGGATGAAATGAAAGTACGCCGCGATCTGTACGGCGACCTGAGTACGCCGGCATGGCTCGAGCACGCCGACAACGCCTGGCTGGTCGTTCCGCTGATGCTGCACGAGGAATTGCTCGGATTTGTCGTGTTGAAACACTCATTGGGCAATGTCACGTTCAACTGGGAAGTCAGCGACCTGCTCAAGGTCGCGGCCCGTCAGGCGGCAGCGCATCTGGCCCAGATGCGGGCATCCAATCAGTTGATCGTGGCGCGCCAGTTCGAATCGTTCAATCGCACCACGACTTTCGTCATCCACGACCTGAAGAATCTGATTGCCCAACTGTCCCTGTTGCTGGCCAATGCGGAGAAACACAAGCACAAGCCCGAGTTCCAGGCCGACATGCTGGATACGGTGGCGAACGCAGTTACCCGTATGAACAAGGTGCTGGCGCAATTGCGCCGGGGCAGCGATGCAACCCAGGCGCAGTCGGTGGTGCTGGCCGACATCCTTGATGAAGCCGTTACCAGCAAACAGGCATTCAAGCTGCGCCCCACCCTGGAATTGCCACCCGCATCCCTGCGCGTGCGCGCCGAGCGCGATCGACTCGCCCGCGCGATCGGCCACTTGTTGCAAAATGCGCTTGAGGCCACGCCGCCGACCGGCCAGGTCACGCTGCGGGGATTCGAGGAGGCCGGACGGGCGGTTATTGAAATCGTCGACACCGGATGCGGCATGGACGACGAATTCATCCGCACCCGGCTGTTCCAGCCATTCGATTCGACCAAGGGAGCCGGCATGGGTATCGGTGCCTATGAATGTCGTGAGACCCTGCGCGCCCTGGGCGGGAACATCGAGGTGGACAGTACACCCGGCCTTGGCACCCACTTCCGTCTCAGCCTGCCGCTGGACAATTATTCACCTGCTGGAGGAGACGCCGCATGAGCGACGCCAAACAAAAGATACTGCTGGTCGAAGACGATCCCGGACTGCAAAAGCAGCTGAAGTGGAGCCTCGCCGATTACGAACTGGTCATGGCCGCCGACCGCGACAGCGCCATTGCCCAGTTGCGCCGCCACGAGCCCCCGGTCGTACTGCTCGACCTCGGCCTGCCGCCCGACGTCGACGGCGCCACCGAAGGCTTGGCGGCACTGCAGCAGATCCTGTCGCTTGCGCCATCCACCAAGATCATCGTCGTCACCGGCAACCTCGATCGCAGCAATGCGGTGAAAGCGATCCATCTCGGTGCCTACGACTTCTTCCAGAAACCCTTCGACCCTGACGTGCTGGCCCTGATGATCGCCCGTGCCCTGCATGTCCATGCACTGGAGATCGAGAACAGGATGCTCGCCGCCAAACAGCGCGTCTCCGCCCTGCAAGGGCTGATCACCAGCAGCGAACCCATGCTGAAGATCTGCCGTACCGTGGAAAAAGTCGCGCCGGCCAACGCCACCGTATTGCTGCTGGGCGAATCCGGTACCGGCAAGGAGGTGCTGGCACGCGGCGTTCACGAATTGTCGCCGCGTGCCGGCAAGCGTTTCGTCGCCATCAACTGCGCGGCCATTCCCGACACCCTGCTGGAATCCGAATTGTTCGGCTATGAGAAAGGCGCCTTCACCGGTGCCGCCAAACAAACCATCGGTCGTATCGAATATGCCAACGAGGGCACGCTCTTTCTCGACGAGATCGGCGATCTGCCGATGCCGCTGCAGGCCAAGCTGCTGCGCTTCCTGCAGGAACGCGTGATCGAGCGCCTGGGCGGCCGCGGCGAAATCCCGGTGGACGTGCGCGTCGTCTGCGCCACCCACCGTGATCTTGCCGACATGATTCGCGAAGGCAGTTTCCGTGAGGATCTGTACTACCGCCTGTCTGAAATCTCGGTGAAAATCCCGCCGTTGCGCGAGCGCCCCGGCGACGCCGTATTGCTGGCACAAGCCTTCCTCGAACGCTATGCGCGCGAACAGGGTCGCAACATCCGCGGCTTCACGGCCGACGCGCTGGGTGCATTGGAAGCCCATGCCTGGCCCGGCAATGTGCGCGAGATGGAAAACCTGATCAAACGCGCCACCATCATGGCTGAAGGCAACCAGATCACGGCAGCCGACCTCGGACTCGACACCGGCCACGCCGAGCCTCCCCCGTTCAACCTGCGTCAGGCGCGCGAAAACGCGGAGCGCCTGGCCGTCAGCCGCGCGCTCGCGCACAGCGACGGCAGCATCGCCCAGGCTGCCGAACTACTCGGCATCACTCGTCCCACCCTGTATGACCTGATGGCAAAAATCGGCATGAAATAACCTCGCGTATCACGCCGTCCCCCTCACGCACGAATACTGGAGATCTTCATGCCGTCCCCCCTTCCCGCTTCCCGGCTACTGCCGGCCCTGCTGCTTGGCGCATGTTTGTTGACGGCCTGTGGCGGAGAAGACAGCGCCGCCCTGGTTACCGAAGCCCAGGCAAAACTTGCGGCTGGCGATTACAAGGCCGCCATGATCCAGCTGAAGAACGCCGTGGCAAAAGACGAGAAAAATGCCGAGGCCCGCTTCGAACTGGGCAGGCTGTATTTCGACCAGCTCGACCTGGCCAGTGCGGAAAAGGAATTCCGTCGTGCACGCGAGGCCGGCTTCTCCGCCAACAAGGTCAATCCCATGATCGCCCGCAGCTTGTTGGGGCAGCGCGAATTCCAGCGCGTACTGGACGAGTTGCCGGTTCCAGCCGATGGCGGACCAGAAACCGCCACGCTGCAAGCGCTGCGCGCCACGGCCGAACTCGGACTGGGAGACCGGGAAAATGCGCGCAAAACCCTGCAACACGCGCAGCAGATCGCATCCGCCAATGCCGAAGTGCAGTTGGCGCTGGCGAAGCTGGCCCTGGCAGACGGCGATTCCGCCAAGGCCATGCAAAATCTTGACCTCGCGCTGCACGTCGATCCCAAACACCTGGACAGCCTGTTGCTGAAAGGCGATCTGCTGCGTTCCACGGGAAAATCGGCTGAAGCCACGGCGATTTACCGGGAAGCACTCCAGGTCGCTCCACGCGACACGAATGCCCGTCTGGCCCTGGCAGGTCTCGCCCTCACTGAGAACAGATTGGACGACGCGCGCAAGGAAGTCGATGCGGCCCTTAAAGTGACGCCCAACAGCCTGATGGCGCGTTATACCCAGGCACTGATCGACTTCCGCGAGAAAAAAACCGAGCGAGCGCGCGACCACCTGGCCGATGTCCTGAAGAGCGCACCGGAATTCGTGCCCGCGCTGTTGCTGGGCGGCTCGATCGAATATGCGCTCGGCAATCTGCAAACTGCCGAAACGTATCTCAACAAGGTCGTCAAGGCCGCACCCGGCAACCTGTACGCACTGCGCTTGCTGGCTGCCTCGCAGTTGCGTCTGGGACGTCCCAACGACGCAGCGAATACGCTGGCGCCAGTTCTCAGATCAGCCAACTATGATGCCGGCGTCCTGATCGTCGCCGGTGAAATCGCACTGGCAAGAAAAGATTTTGCCCAGGCCTCGACCTTTTTCGAGCAGGCCGCTCAGCGCAACCCCGACAGCGCCGCCATCCGGACCGAGCTTGGCATCTCCCGCTTGGCACAGGGCGATAGTCGCGCCATGGCCGACCTGCACACTGCCTCCAACATGGAAGGCGCCAGCAGTCGAGCCGACACCTTCATCATTCTCAACCAGTTGGAACACAAGCAGTTCGACGCCGCACTGACCAGCATTGCCGCGCTGGAAAAGAAACAGGGCGCGAACCCCCTGGTCTGGAATTACCGGGGCGCCGCCTATCTCGGCAAGCAGGATACCGTCCACGCACGCGACAGCTTCGAACACGCGCTCAAGCTCGACCCCAAGTTCTTCCCCGCTTCAGCCAATCTGGCGCAACTCGATCTGAAGGACAAGCAACCTGACTCCGCGCGCCGGCGTTTCGAAGACATACTCAAAGCCGATCCCCAGCACCTCAATGCCATGCTCGCATTGGCGGATCTGAGCCTGCGCAACCAGGATGAAAAGGCCTACATAAGCTGGCTGGAGAAAGCCGCCGCAGCGCATCCTCAGGCATTGCAGCCGCGCGTGACGCTGGCGCGCTACCTGCTCGCCAAGGGAAACAAGAACAAGGCACTCGCCGTGGCCCGCGAAGCCGTCAACGCCCAACCTGACAATCCTGCGGCTCTCGATCTTCTCGGCACCACGCAACTCGCGCTCGGGGACACGACCAACGCGCTGGGCAGTTTTCGCAAGCTCGTCGAGCACTTGCCCGGCCAGGCAGCTCCACTGATCAAGCTCGCCACCGCCCAGATCGTTGCAAAAGACCTCCCGGGCGCACGCAGCACGCTGCAGGATGCATTACGCGCTCAGCCCGGCTTTCTCGACGCGCAGTTGATGCTGGGCGGCGTCGAAATTCAGAGCGCACGGTTTGATGACGCACTCAAGCTCGCCAAGCAGGTTCAACAGCAAAAACCCACCTCCCCAGCCGGTTTCACGCTCGAGGGCGATACCGCGTTCGCACGCAAGGACTACGCGGCCGCACTTGCCGCGTTCGAGCGCGCGCAGAAACTGGCGCCTTCCGGCGCGCTATTGATACGTCAACTGCAGGTCTTCAATATCACCCAACGCGCCGAAGCCGGCGAGAAGCGTCTCGCCGACTGGCTGGCCACCCATCCTCAGGATGCCAGCACGCGCGCCGCCCTGGCAGAAAACCTGCTCAAGCGGAAACAGTACGCGGCCGCTGTCGAGCAATATCTGATGCTGGACAAGAGCAATCCCGGCAACCTGCTCGTGCTGAACAACCTGGCATGGGCGCTGTCGGAGCTGAACGACAAACGGGCTCTGCTCTTTGCCGAACAGGCACTGAAACTGAAACCCGACAATCCGGATGTGCTCGATACCTATGGATGGCTGCAGGTTCGCATGGGCAATGCGACCAAGGGACTGGATACATTGAAAAACGCGCAATCCAAGGCACCCGACGATGCAGACATCCAGTGGCACCTGGCCTATGCACTCAACGCAAACGGAGACAAGGCCCGCGCCCGACAGGAGCTCAAGTCACTGCTCGATCGCCGCATCAGCTTCCAGGGCGATACCGAGGCCCGTGCGCTTTACCAACAACTGACCGCCACCCCCTGAGGTTCTCATGCGCTCCCATTTCCCACGTATCGCACCGCTCGCCCTTTCGCTCGCCCTGGTATTTGCCTCGGCGGTTCCATTGTCTGGCTGCGACCGCAGTACCCATTTAAGTGTCGAAGAGCACATCGAGCGCGCCAAGGATTTCCAGAGCAAAGGCGATACGCGGGCCAGCATTCTCGAACTGAAGAATGCGGTGCAGAAAGATCCCAACAACGCGCAGGCACGCTGGCTACTGGGTAACGCCTACCTCGACCTGCGGCTGGGTGGCGAGGCGGAAACCCAGCTCGACAAAGCGGTGAAGCTCGGCATCAACCCGAAAAGCGCACGCATCCCGGTCGCCCGGGCGCAGCTTTATCAAGGCAATTTCCAGCAGATTCTCGACACGCTGCCCGCAGTCGATACGGAGGAACCCGGCATCCTGGTCCAGATCCTGGATCTGCGCGGCAATGCCCTCCTCGGTCTCAGCAAGTATCCTGAGGGTTGCCAATTGTTCGACCGCGCGATCCAGTTGGACAAGTCCTTCGCCCCGGGCTATCTGGGGCGTGCGCGCTGCGAATACAGTGCGGGCCGCACCGACGCAGCGGTAGCCAGCGCCAAGCAGGCCACCACGCTCGATCCGAGCCGCCTGGAATCCTGGTATCTGCTGGGCGATCTCTATCGTGCCATCCAACGGCCCGACGACGCGCTTGCCGCCTATGACCATGCGCTCACGATCAAAGCCCAGGATTTCAACGCCATCGCCTATAAGGCGATGACCCTGCTGTCGGTCAATCGCGTGAAGGAAGCCGAAACCGAGATCAAGCGACTCAACAGCCTGCGCCCTCAGGCTTTACTGGCCAAATATCTGAAGGCCTATCTGTATTACCAGGAAAAGAAGAACAACGAAGCCGTCAACCTGCTACAGGAGGTTCTCAAGGACAACCCTGACAACCCGCAAGCGAACCTGCTCTATGGCACGATCAACTATGCCCTCAAGAACGATGAGATCGCCCTTTCCAGCTTCAACCGCGTTCTCAGCACGACCGAGCTTCCCGAAGCGCGCCTGCTCCTGGCCGCCACCCAGTTGCGCATGGGCGCCAATGCCGACGTGATCAAGACCCTGGAACCGTTGCTTGCGCAGCGAAACAACGCCAAGGCGTACCTCCTTGCCGGGCAGGCGACACTTAATCTGGGGCAAACCGAGCGCGGTATGGCCTATCTGAGTCAGGCAAGCACCATTGATCCGAAAGATACGGTTATCCGCGGGACCCTGGCGCAAAACCAGTTGCGTACTGGCGATCAGCAGGGCATTCAGGGACTTGAATCCGTCATCACAGCCAATCCAGAAGATCCTCAGGCCTACCTGCTGCTTGCGACCTCGGAAGTCGGCAAGGCCGACCTCAAGGGTGCACTCGGCACTTTACAGAAAATGGCCGCCGCCCAGCCCACCAATCCGCTCCCTTATTTACTGGTGGGCCGTGTTCATCTCATGCAGCGCGATCCGGCAGCCGCGCGACAGGCCTTTGAACATAGCCTGACACTGGACGCCGGCTTCTTGCCTGCAGCCAGCGCCTTGGCCAATCTGGATATCGCGGAAAAGAAACCCGCCCAGGCAAGCGAACGCTTCAAACGCATCCTGGCGAAATCGCCTGACAACCTTGGCGCGCTCATGGGACAGGCGCGTATTGCCTTGGCCTTGGGAGATCAGACTGAATTCGTGACGTATCTCAAGAAAGCCATCCAGTCCCATCCGGATGCGCTTGAACCCGTGAGCCAGTTGACTCTGTATTATCTGAACCAAACACGGCAACCCGAACTAGCCCTTGAAGTGGCGCAGAAAGCCGCCCAGGCCAACAATGGCAACCCGGCATTTCTCGACAACCTGGGTCAGGCTCAACTCGGTGCCGGACACAAGAAGGATGCAATCGACACCTATACCAATGTCACCAACCGGTCGCCCAATTCAGCCGTTGCCTGGTATCGCCTGGCCTGGGCGCAACGGGTTGCCGGCGACATGAATGCAGCCCTGAAATCACTGCAGAAATCAATTCGCCTTACGCCCAATTATCTTGATGCGCATATTGCGCTGGCCGGCCTGTATGCCGCACAGGGCCAGCAGGAGAATGCCCTACAGGAAGCGCGCGCGATCCAGGCGCTGAATCCTCAGGCAGCGACCGGATACAACCTGGAAGCCGAATTGGCCGCACGTTTCAAAAAACCGGATGCGTCCTTACAAGCCCTGGCACGCGCCTATCAAATCGCGCCATCTTCGGATACCGCGGCCACCTACCATCTGGCTCTGCTGCGGGCAGGGAAGTCCGGCCAAGCCGAACAAGTCGCTCAGCAATGGCTCAAGCAACATGCCAATGACAGTGTTTTCCGCATGTATCTGGCGGGGTTCTATCTACAAAAGCAACAAACCAGCCAGGCCATTGCCGAGTACCAGCAAATTATTAAGGCCACGCCCAATCATGTGATGGCACTCAACAACCTGGCCGCCCTGCTCGAGGAACAGAACGATCCTGCAGCTTTCGGTTACGCGCAACGTGCCTATGGGCTACAACCCACCAATCCCGTCGTCATGGACACGTATGGCTGGAGTCTTTTGCAACAAGGCAAAACCCAAGAGGCGACCCCTTTATTGAAGCAGGCTGCCCAAGCCATGCCGGAAACGCCCTCCGTGCAATACCACTGGGCAGCAGCGCTGGTCAAATCCGGGCAAAACGCCCAAGCCCAAGCCCTGCTGCAGAAACTACTAACGTCATCACAACGCTTCGACGAACGCGACAAGGCTAGCATCTTGCTGAAAACCATCAAGAACTCCAGCAACCACTAGTCACATTTATCCTCGACTCGAACCCAAATGAACGGCCCATCGAAAGATGGGCCGCTTTCTTGGATCTGGCCGAAGAACTTTGTGTGTAGTCTCCCGCAAAGTGACCACACCATGATTCACAGCAGGATAGCGTAGCCACGCCCAGTAATCCG
>NZ_MEGP01000024.1:0-108630 GCF_001725555.1 Thiobacillus sp. SCN 63-57
GGGCGGGTTCACCAGTTCCGCGATGTGCCGCTGGTGGTGACCTATCATCCGGCCTACCTGCTGCGCAACCTGCCCGACAAGGCGCGTGCGTGGGAAGACCTGTGTCTGGCCCGACGCACGATGCAGGCCCTCGCCGCAGCTTAACCGCTCACCGCTCACCGCTCACCGCTCACCGCTCACCACTCACCACTCACCACTCACCACTCACCACTCACCACTCACCACTCACCACTCACCACTCACCACTCACCACTCACCCAATCAATTCGATCAATCCACGTAGCGCTGCCGCCACCGCGCGCGAGCGGATCTCCTCGCGGTCACCGTCGAGGCGACAGGTGGAGGACATGACGGTACCGTCTGCCAGCGCCCAGCCATAGCAGACCAGGCCGACAGGTTTTTGCGGGGTGCCGCCGCCGGGACCGGCGATGCCGGAGATGGCGAGCGCCGCCTGCGCGTGGCTGTGCCTCAGGGCGCCGGCGGCCATGGCACCGGCGGTTTGCTCGGAAACCGCGCCGTGGGCGGCGAGGATTTCTTCGGATACGCCCAGCATTTCGACCTTGGCGGCGTTGGCATAGGTGATGAAGCCGCGTTCGTACCACTGTGAACTGCCGGGGAGGGCGGTGACCAACTGGCCGACCCAGCCGCCGGTGCACGACTCGGCGGTAGCCAGCATCCAGCCGCGTGCGCGCAGCCTGTCGCCGAGTTCGATGGCGAGTTGATGGAGTTCTTCGTCGCTTACACGAGCCATTGCAATCCCTTGATAACGGCGATGGCATAGCCTGCCGCCAGAAGATCGTCGAACATCACGCCGAAGCCGTTTTTCAGATGCGTGTCGGCAAACCGGATCGGCCAAGGCTTCAGGATATCGAACAGCCGGAAGAGTGCAAAGGCCAACGCGATCCACGGCCAGCCGGGCGGCGCAAACAGCAGCACCAGCGCGAAGGCGACGATTTCGTCCCACACCATGCCGCCGTGATCGGGCACGCCGAGCGCGCGGCCGGTGCGGCCGCAGGCCCAGATTCCCAGGAGGAATGCGGCGACCAGCAGAATGATCCGATTCGGCAGGTCAGGTGCAGTGGCGGCAATCAACCAGAACAGCGGCAGACCGAGTACGGTACCGACGGTGCCCGGCGCCTTTGGCGCAAGTCCGCTGCCGAAACCGAGGGCGATCAGGTGTGCCGGATGGGCAAGCAGGAATCGGAAATCAGGTTGCAAAGTGGTCGTATCCTGTTTTATCGACATGTAGCGGCTGACCGTTGGCATCGTTGACGGTGAGGCCAGGCTCGGCATGAATGTGGCCGATGCGCGTGACCGTCACGCCCGCGGATGCGGCGGCTGCCAGCACCGCATTCCGCTTGCTGGCAGGGGCGGTGAAGCAGAGCTCGTAGTCGTCGCCACCCGCCAGCACGCAGTCGCGCGCAACCGCTTCATGCAGATAGGCCTGCGTCACCGGCAGTGTCGGCAAGGCAGAAAACTCAAGTGTGGCGCCGACGTGCGAACGTTCCAGGATGTGACTGAGGTCGCCCAGCAATCCATCCGAAATGTCGATCGCGCTGGATGCGAGCCCGCGCAACGCCAAACCAAGCTCGATACGCGGCGTCGGCAGGTAAAGCGCCGGCAGCACCTTGGCGGCATCGATCTGTTCCATGAAGAGACGTCCCTGGCGATAGGCCAGCGCCAGGGCGGCCGAGCCGATCACGCCGGATACCCACACGTCGTCGCCGACCTGGGCGCCGTCACGGCGCAGCGCCTGCCCTGGCGGTACTTCACCCATCACCGTGATGCTGATCGTCAGCGTGCCGCGCGTGGTGTCGCCGCCGACGAGTTCGATGGCGTGTAGATCGGCCATGCGGAAAAACCCCCGTGCGAACGCGGTGAGCCAGGCATCGTTCTCTTCCGGCAGCGCGATGGCCAGCGTTGCCCAGCGTGGCGTCGCGCCCATCGCGGCGAGGTCGGACAGGTTCACCGCCAGCGACTTGTGGCCGAGCCCGGCGGGGCTGTCCTGCGGCGAGAAATGGCGGCCTTCGAGCAGCATGTCGGACGACACCGCCAACTGCATGCCCGGGGTCGGCGCCAGCAGCGCGCAATCGTCGCCGACCCCCAATACCGCGCCGGGAGTGGCGCGGGTGAAGTGTCTGGCGATGAGGTCGAATTCCATGGGTGAGGGGCGAGTCGTGAGTGGTAAGTGGCGGGAGACTGACCGTGGTGATTTCCTTCACCACTTCCTACTTACTGTTTACGACTCACTCTTTTTCTTCGCATGCGTGATCTCCACCGCACGCACGTCCTGCGCCAGCTTGTCGAGCACGCCGTTGATGTATTTATGGCCATCGGTGCCGCCGAATTTCTTGGCGAGCTCGACGCCTTCGTTGATGGCGACGCGCCAGGGCACGTCGGGACAGTGCAGCAGTTCATACGTGCCGATGAGCAGGATGCCGCGTTCGATCGGCGAAAGCTCGGCGAGCGGACGGTCGAGCAGGGGTGAGATCCGCGAACTCAGCATGTCCTCCTCTTTGAGCACACCGTAGAGCAGCGTGCGGAAGTAATCCTCGTCGGCGCGCTTGAACTGCTCGTCCTCCTTGAGATTGGCGGCGATCAGGGTGACGTCTGCACCGCCTACCAACCAGGCGTAGACGCCTTGCAGCGTGAATTCGCGTGCAGTCTTGCGTGAACCGGCCATCTCAGAGACGTTTCAGCAGGTTGGCCATTTCGATCGCTGCGCGTGCGGCGTCGCGGCCCTTTTCGGCCATGCGGGCATGGCCCTGCTCTTCGGTATCGAGGGTGAGGATGGCATTGGCAATCGGCACGCCGGTGTTCAGTTGGACGTCCATGATGCCGCGCGCGGATTCGTTCGAGACGACTTCAAAATGATAGGTGTCGCCGCGAACCACAGCGCCCAGTGCGATGAGTGCATCGTATTTCTCGGACAGCGCCAGTTCCTGCAGCGCCAGCGGATGTTCAAGCGCGCCGGGCACGTTGACCAGCAGCACGTCGTTCCGGGATACGCCCAGCCGCAGCAGCTCCGCTTCGCAGGCTGACAGCAGGCCCTCGCAGATATCGCGGTTGAAGCGGCTCATGACGATGCCGAATTTCAGGCCTTTGCCCTGGTAGGCGGGGTCGAGTTCGGAGAAGGTGTCCTTGTTGGTTCCCATGGTGCGTCCTTTTATCAGTGGCTCATGCTTTTTCGGAATAGCCGGTGACTTCCAGCCCGAAGCCGTCCATCGCCGGCATCTTGCGCGGGCTCGCCAGCAGCTTCATCTTGCCGACGCCGAGGTCGCGCAGGATCTGCGCGCCGATGCCGTAGTCGCGCAGGTCGTATTTGCGGCTGTCGGCCGGCGGCGGGTTGATGCGGTGCAGCAGCGCCTCGGCGGTTTCCGGGCGGTGCAGCAACACGATGACGCCGGACTGCGATTCGGCGATGCGTTCCATCGCACCGAGGATAGGCCAGGAGTGGCCGCCGCCGGTGACGTCGAGAAAATCCATCACGGAGAGCGGCTCGTGCACGCGCACCAGCGTTTCGCGATCGGCGTGGATCTCGCCCTTGATCAGCGCCAGATGGGTTTCGCGGGCGCTGGTGTCGCGGTAGGCGACCAGACGGAACGCGCCGTACACGGTCTGGATCAGGCGGTCGGCGGCGCGCTCGACCAGGCTTTCGGTCTGGTTGCGGTAATGGATGAGGTCGGCGATGGCGCCGATCTTCAAGCCGTGTTCCTGCGCGAACGGGATCAGGTCGGGCAGGCGTGCCATGGTGCCGTCGTCCTTGAGGATTTCGCAGATCACCGAGGCAGGTTCGAGTCCGGCCAGGCCGGCGAGGTCGCAGCCGGCTTCGGTGTGGCCGGCGCGCACCAACACGCCGCCGGGTTGCGCGCGTAGCGGGAAGATGTGGCCGGGCTGGATGATGTCGGTCGGCTTGGCGCCCTTCTTCACCGCGGCCTGGATGGTGACCGAGCGGTCGGCAGCCGAAATGCCGGTGGTCACGCCTTCGGCCGCTTCGATCGAGACGGTGAAGGCGGTGCCGTGCGGCGTCTGGTTGTCGTTCACCATCTGCTTCAGACCGAGCTGGCGGCAGCGGTCGTCGGTCAAGGTGAGACAGACCAGGCCGCGCCCGTATTTGGCCATGAAGTTGATCGCGTCCGGCGTGACGTGCTCGGCCGCCATCACCAGGTCGCCCTCGTTTTCCCGGTCTTCCTCGTCGACCAGCACGACCATGCGGCCGGCCTTGAGTTCTTCAATGATTTCCAGCGTGGAGGCGAGGCTCATCAGTCTTTGTCCGTGGTGTTGGTGAATTGCATCATGCGCTCGACGTAGCGTGCGATCATGTCGACTTCCAGGTTGACGCGGCTGCCGGCCTGCAGATGCTTGAGCGTGGTCATTTCCAGCGTATGCGGAATGAGGTTCAGCGCAAAGCGCGTGTTGTCCACCTTGTTGACCGTCAGCGACACGCCATGCACCGTGATCGAGCCCTTGCTGATGATATAGCGTGCCAGTGCGGGAGGCGCGTCGATTTCCAGCAGATGCGATTCGCCGACCGGCGCGAAGCGATGCACCGTGCCGACGCCGTCGACATGTCCGGATACCAGATGGCCGCCGAGCCGGTCGGCCAGCCGCAGCGCCTTCTCCAGATTGACCTCGGCGCCTGGCACGAAGCCCGCGGTGACGCGCAGCGTTTCGGCGGAGACGTCGACGGTAAAGCTGTCCGGCGTCAGCGCCACGGCGGTCAGGCAGACACCGTTGACCGCGATGCTGTCGCCCTGCGCGACGTCGGAAAAATCCAGCCCGCCGCCAAGGATGACCATGCGCGCGTCGGCGCCGCGCGCTTCGTATTCGTGGATGCGGCCTATGGATTGAATGATGCCGGTGAACATGCGGGATTCCGTTTCCAAATCAACTGTGACTTTGTCGTCTTCGCCTTACCCGCAAGGGGTAGGCCGTGGTTGTATAGACGCTGAAGCGTCAACAACCACGCTCTGCCGTGCTAGTTGCACTGTCTGCGGCTCGTCTTCGCGTCACACCTGATTTGGAAACGGAATAGAGGGCCAGCCAGTAGACCCGGCATTGTAGGCGTTTAGGCGGAGCGGGTGAACCCCGGCCGCCACGAAGAGCGGGAAAGTCCGCGATCACAGACGGGTTATTGAGATAAGAGGGTCTTCAAGTTGTTATAATGCCTGCTTTGCGGGAATCGAAGGCTCGGCATGACGGCGTCCCCTCCTCTGGTCATACGCGGCCACACCCTTTTGCCCATCGTGCAGGGCGGCATGGGAGTGGGCGTGTCGGCCCACAGGCTGGCGGGTTCGGTGGCGCGCGCGGGCGCGATGGGCACGATCGCGAGCATCGACCTGCGGCACCATCACGCCGACCTGATGGAGCAGGCGAAGCATTGCCGCGACAAGGACGAACTCAACCGCCTGAACCTGATCGCGCTCGACCGCGAGATCAGGGCTGCGCTGGCGATCGCAGCGGGCAAGGGGCTGGTGGCGGTCAACGTGATGAAGGCGGTGGATGCGCATCCGGCCTATGTCCGCCAGGCCTGCGCCTCGGGTGCGCAGGCGATCGTGATGGGGGCAGGTCTGCCACTCGACCTGCCTGAACTGACCGCGGGCTATCCCGACGTCGCGCTGGTCCCGATTCTGTCCGATGCGCGCGGCGTCGCCATCCTGCTCAGGAAATGGGCACGCCTGAAAAAATCCGGGAGCGGCGGACGGTTGCCGGATGCCATCGTGATCGAGCATCCCCGTTACGCGGGCGGCCATCTCGGCGCGCCCAACCCGGCCGACCTCGCCCATGCGCGCTTCGACTTCGCCGAAGTGCTGCCCGGCGTGTTCAAGGTGTTTGACGACATGGGCATCGCGCGCGGGCAGATCCCGGTCATCGTCGGCGGCGGCATCAACAGCCATGAAAAACTGCTGGCCGCACTGGCTCTGGGCGCCAGCGCCGTGCAGGTCGGCACGCCATTCGCCGTCACCGCCGAGGGCGACGCCCATCCCAACTTCAAGCGCGTGCTGGCGGAGGCGGAACCCGACGACATCGTCACCTTCATGAGCGTGGCCGGCCTGCCTGCACGCGCGGTGAAAACCCCCTGGCTCGCCAATTACCTCAAGCGCGAGCCCAAACTGCAGGCTGTCGCCAAGGCCGACCCCAAGCGCTGCGCCATCGGTCTGCACTGCCTGACGCAATGCGGCCTGCGCGACGGTCTCGAGAAGGCCGGGCAGTTCTGCATCGATTCGCAACTGGTCGCGGCGCTCAAGGGCGACGTCAGCAAGGGACTGTTCTTCCGCGGTTCGGAGGCGCTGCCATTCGGCCGCGAAATCCGCACGGTGCAGGAGCTGATCGACTACCTGCTCACCGGCGTGAAGCCTGTTCCGGCGGCATCCCGGCTGGAGACCCTGGCGGCGTGAGCGTCCTCACCGATCTTGTCCATACCTTTGGCCGCGCCATGCTGGAGCGGCACGGCGAACGGGTGCACAAGGTCGCACTCGATGCCGGCTTCACCTGCCCCAATCGCGACGGCAGCAAGGGCATCGGCGGCTGCACCTTCTGCAACAACAAATCCTTCGCGCCGGGTGCGCGCGACCCGGCACCGCTCGCCGCGCAGTTCGACCGCGCGCGCGGACGCATCGCACGCCGCACCGGCGCGCGTCGCTTCATCGCCTACTTCCAGGCCTATACCAATACTTACGCGCATGTGGACGAGCTGCGCGCGCTCTACGATACGGCGCTGGCCGCACCCGACGTGATGGGGCTGGCGATCGGTACGCGGCCCGATTGCGTTCCTACTCCGGTGCTGGACCTGCTGGCGGAATACCGTGCGCTGGGCCACGAGGTATGGCTGGAGCTCGGCCTGCAGTCGTCCTTCGATGACACGCTGGCGCGCGTGAATCGCGGCCACGGCTTCGCCGAATACGAGGCGGCGACCCGGGCGGCGCGGGCGCGCGGCATCCCGGTCTGCTGTCACCTCATCGTGGGTCTACCCGGCGAGGACGCCTCGCACAGCCATGCCAGCCTGGATCGCGTGCTCGAGGTCGGCGTCGACGGCCTCAAGCTCCACCCCTTGCATGTGGTGAAGCACACCCGGCTCGCGATCGACTGGAAACGCGGTGAATACGAACCGCTCGCCGAGGCGGACTACACGCGTATCGCCGCCGACCTGATCGAACGCACGCCGTGGGAGGTGGTGTACCACCGCGTCACCGGCACTGCCGCGCCCGACATCCTGCTCGCGCCGGCGTGGTGCGCGAAGAAATGGGACGTGTTGAACGGCATCGCCGACGAACTGGCCCGGCGGGGCAGCCGGCAGGGCGCGCGCACAGGCCATCCATGGAAGGAGACACATCATGCCGCTTGACCTGATCTGCCCGGCGGGCAACCTGGTTTCACTCAAGGCCGCCATCGACAACGGCGCCGATGCGGTCTACATGGGCTTTCGCGACAATACCAACGCGCGCGCCTTCCCCGGCCTCAACTTCGACGAGGCGCAGGCGATGGAAGGCCTGCGTTACGCACACGACCGCGGCCGCCGCGTGCTGCTTGCTCTCAACACCTACCCGCAATCCGGCAGCTGGAGCCGCTGGACCGACGCGATCGACCGCGCCGCCAGACTCGGCATGGACGCGGTGATCCTCGCCGACGCCGGACTGATGCGCTACGCGGTGAAGCATCATCCGCAACTGCGGCTGCACCTGTCGGTGCAGGGCTCGGCCACCAGCTACGAAGCGGTGAATTTCTACCGCGAGCATTTCGGCATCCAGCGCGCGGTGCTGCCGCGCGTGCTATCGCTGCCGCAGGTGGAAAACGTGGTGCAGCACACCGACGTCGAGATCGAACTGTTCGGCTTCGGTGGCCTGTGCGTGATGGTGGAAGGGCGCTGCCTGCTGTCCTCGTATTGCACCGGTGAGTCGCCCAACTCGGCGGGCGTATGCTCGCCGCCCAAGGCGGTACGCTGGACGGACACGCCGTCCGGGCTGGAATCGCGGCTGAACGGCGTGCTGCTCGACCGCTATGGCAAGGACGAAAAAGCCGGCTATCCGACCTTGTGCAAGGGCCGCTTCGAAGTCAGCGGCGAAACATATTACGCGCTCGAGGAGCCCACCAGCCTCAACACGCTCGACCTGCTGCCCGAGATGCTGAAGATGGGCATTGCCGCGATCAAGATCGAGGGCCGCCAGCGCAGCCCGGCCTACGTCGCGCAGGTGACGAAAGTGTGGCGTGCCGCCATCGACGCGGTGAAGAAAAATGCCGACGGCTTCAAGCCCACAGCTGCCTGGCAGGCCGAACTCAACAAGCTGTCGGAAGGGCAGAGCCACACGCTCGGCGCCTATCACCGGCCGTGGAAATGATCGTGAGGCGTGAGGCGTCAAGTGTGAGGACGGGGGCATTGGGCTGCCCGTTCCATCGCTCCCCTCCAGCAGCACATCCCTCCTCACCCCTTACGCCTCACGCCTCACCATGAATTTAAGCCTGGGTCCGCTGCTCTATTACTGGTCGCGCGACGACGTGCTCGCCTTCTACGAGGAAGCGAAAGCCTGGCCCGTTGCACGCGTGTATCTGGGCGAGAGCGTGTGCTCGCGTCGTCACCTGCTGCGCCTGCCCGACTGGCTGGCGCTGGCGGAGCAGCTCGCCGCCACCGGCAAGGACGTGGTGCTGTCCAGCCAGACGCTGATCGAATCGGAATCCGATCTCAAGACGCTGCGCCGCATGGTCTCCGACGGCCGCTTCCGGGTCGAAGCCAACGAGTGGGGCGCGGTGCGACTGCTGTCCGAAGCGGGCGCGCCTTTCGTCGCCGGGCACACGCTCAACATCTACAATCCCGAAACCCTCGATGTGCTGGTCGGGCTCGGCGCAGAACGCTGGCTGCCGCCGGTGGAGATGTCGCGCGCCGCCCTGGCGGCGATTCTGGCCGGTGCCCCGGCTGGCATGGAAACCGAGGTCTTCGCCTACGGCCGCTTGCCGCTGGCGTATTCCGCGCGCTGCTTCACCGCGCGCCACTACAACCTGCCTAAGGACGACTGCCAGTTCCGTTGCCTTGACCATCCGGACGGGCTGGCGCTGTCCACCCGCGAGGGTGAGCCCTTCCTTACGATCAATGGCATCCAGACACAGTCGGCCGGGGTCTATACGCTGATCGACGAATTGCCCGCCCTGCGCGAGCTCGGCGTCGCCAGCCTGCGCCTGTCGCCGCAGTCGCGCCACATGGGACGTGTGGTCGAGGCTTTCCGGGCGGCGCTGGCGGGGGAAGCGGGGGCCGCCGATGCCCTGGCGAGGATCATGCCGGGTCCGGCTGTCGACGGCTATTGGCATGGTCGCGCAGGTCTCGAACACCGTTCGGAGCGGCACGCCTGACATGCTGATCACGCGCAGACTGGAATTCGATGCCGGCCATCGCATCCCCAATCACGCCAGCCAGTGCCGGCACCTGCATGGCCATCGCTACGCCATCGAGATCACGCTCGCTGGCGAGATCATCCGCACCGAAGGTGCGGCGGCGGAGGGCATGGTGATGGATTTTTCCGATGTGAAGCGCATCGCCAGCCGTGTGCTGGTCGACCCCTGGGATCACGCCTTCCTGGTGTATCAGGGCGATCGTGCCGTCGTCGAGTTTCTGGCATCGCTGCCCGGGCACAAGACGGTCGTGCTGCCGGTGGTACCCACTGCAGAAAACCTCGCCGACGAGGCCTTCCGCATCCTCGATGCGGCCTATGCCGACACCTTCGGCAACCAGCTCAGGCTGCAGCGGGTGCGGCTGTACGAAACCCCCAACAACTGGGTCGACGCCATGCGTTGATGCCTATTTTCAGGATTGGAGCAATCATGCTGAATCTTGCCGTGCCTGCACCCCTGGGCAGCCTCATTGCCCGGCTTCCCGTCACGCCACCCAACCGCGCGTTTTCAGCCGCGGCCAACCGCCTGCTGTGGCCCGCGCTGCAAACGCTCGACTGGCAGCCGCTGGTCGGCCGGCGCTACGCCATCCGGGTGAAGGACCTGGGGCTGAGCCTGCGCTTCACCGTCACCGCGCGCGGATTTGCGTCGGACAGCGGTGAACCCGATCTCACCATCAGTGCCACCGCCCGCGATTTCCTGCTGCTGCTTGCGCGCCGCGAAGACCCCGACACCCTGTTCTTCAGCCGTCGGCTGGTGAGCGAGGGCGACACCGAACTCGGTCTCATCGTCAAGAATCTGCTCGATGCCCTCGACCCTGAGACGATTCTGCGCCGGCTGCCGGCGCCGCTGGCACATGCGGCCCGGCGCCTGATGGCGACATAGTGCGATAAACCCGCCCGGGCGCTCAGGCCTCGGGCTTCTCGGCAGCGGAAGGCGGCAGCGCGATTTTCTGGTCGACGCTGAACTGGTAGTCGTGGAAGACATGCTCGGCGCTGAGCACCTGGTAGCTGCCGTCCGGGGCGCGCCGGGTGGTGTCCTTGAGACGCCAGGCGGTCTGGCCGCAGGTCCAGATGTCGAAGTTGCGCATGTGGGTGCACAGGCAGGTCTTGTCCATGACCTTCACCTTCTTCGCGCCCGGGTGCAATTCCACCTCGCGGTTGTAGGCGTCGATGTAGGCGCAGCGGCTGTTGGCGTCGAGCAGGTAGCCGTAAGCCTCGCAGTTGGGACGGATGCCTGAGCCGATCCCGGGGCTGCCCTTGAGCATGCGCATCGGGTAGCCGGTCGGCGAAATGGTGTTGACCTCGATGTCGTCCTCGCTGGCCTTGAAGTATTCCTGCTTGATCTTGTCCGGCAGGCCGCATTCCGCGGTGACGGTGAAGCGCGTCGCCACCTGCACTGCGGCGGCGCCCTGCTCAAGGAAGGCCGCCGCGTCGCTGCCGGTGAAAATGCCGCCGGCCGCGATCACCGGGATGTCGAGGTGCTCGGCCTTGAGATACGCCAGCACGTCGCTGACGAGGGTGGCGAGGTCATACTTCGCCCAGTCCTCGATGCCGAAGCCGAGGTGCCCGCCGGCGAGCGGGCCTTCCACCACGATATAGTCCGGCAGGCGCTGCAGCCGCGCGTTCTTGCGCAGGAACATCGCCAGCGCGCGTGGCGAGGAGACGATGATGCCGAGCTTGGCGTCGCGGAAGCGCGGATGGTCCTCGATCAACGCGAACGACCCGAGGTGCAGGCCGGCGGACAGCGTGATGCCGTCGATGCCGGCGTCGAGCGCGGCGGACAGGCGCATGCGCAGCGTCTCGCGCGGCGCATTCATGGTCAGCTTCTCCATGCAGTTGATGAAGATCATGCCGTCGCCGCGCTTGGCCTCCATCGTGCGGCCGACGTGGTAGCGCGTGGCTTCTTCGAGCACCGCGAGGTTGAAGTGCACATTGGATTTGTCGCTGTTGGCGGCATTGGTCTTGTACTTCTTCAGCTTCTCGCTGACGAATTTGGTGTCGAAACGCCGGTCGGACACGGTCTGCACCATGGCATCGGAGATGTGACCGATACCGCCGAGACGCGCGACTTCGAGCGCCAGTTCAGCAGTGGAGATATCCACGCCCATGCCGCCGATGACGATCGGCACCAGTTCCTGCCTGCCGAAGCGCAGGCGGAAATCATCCACACGTTTCATTTTGTTCCTTATTGAGTGCTGTTGGCAGTCGGACCGTTCCCTCGGTGAACAGACGCTGAAACGTCTATCCGACTGAGGTGGCGCAACTATCCCATGTCTTCCCAGGTTGGCGCGGGCCCTGGAACAAGTGTGTCGAGGGTCGCGTTCACAGGGGCGGACATTCCCCGCAAATCGGATTGTATCCATACGCCATGCTTAAGGCACCGGTAAGTTCGTTGCCGCGTCCATTTCGGTGCGTGTGTTGGCGCCGCAGCTCGCGCAAGCGCGCTAGAGGTTGACCGGGGGAACGCTTTCAGGATGAGGGTCTGTCCAGCGGTATGGCTCGCACCTGCATCAGGGCCGCGCCAGTTTGCAGCATGAACCACAGCAGCGTAGCCGCACTCAGGAACAGACCCCATTCCTGGTCCATGCCGCCCGCAATACCGCCGAGGCAGAACAGTGCGGCGCGAACGCCGCCGTAGCGTCCCAGGCGGCTGCGCAGTGCGGCATGCCAATCGCCTTGCATGCCCGGGTGCAGCCATACCGGCAACAGCTGACTGGCCGCGCCGGATACCAGGGGCGGCAGGAAGCCGGTGACGAAGGCCGACGTGGGAGTCGACACTGGAAAAGCGGCCGCGGCGGCGCCGAACACCATGCTGGCGGCGAATCCGGCCAGTGCGGCAGCGAGTAGTGGCGCGGCGCCGTGCCATGCAAAAATTTCACCACGATAAAGCCGTAACCAGCGGGCTCCAAGCCGCCCCAGCGGAACTGCCCATAACATTGCGCCGAGCCCGGCAAGCGGACCGAACGATGCCGCACCGACAGCGACCAGCACCGTGCCGGCCATGGCCCACGGCAGGTTGCGGCGCAACCACGGGGCGACCTGTGGGTCGGGCCTGCCGGCCACGGTCGGCAACAGCACTGCAAGCGTGCTCACGGCCGTCAATCCAATGAATCCGAGCGTGTTGAGATGAAGATGAAGGCGCCGCAACCCTGCCCATTGCTGCGGCCAGAATACGCCCGCGAGGATGGCGAGCAGGGCGCATGCGAGACAGGCCAGGGCGGCTTCGTACCAGGCCAGGCCCGGATGGGGGCGTCCGAGCATTCCGGCCTGACGGCGCCGGCTCCAGGCGAGCAGCAAACCGGCGGCCATCAGTGCGAGGAATGCGCCCGCGTAGCGCCCCCATGCCATGTCGGGGAAGCCAAATGCAGCCACGGCAAAGACGCCGCCTGCCAGTGCCAGGACCGGCAGGCCGGCGAGTCCTGTGCCGGGCGCGCGCGTCCGGGTAAGCACCGGGATGAAATGGCTCATGGCGCCGAAGATCAGTGGCATCGCGCCCACCGCCAGGATCAGGTGCAGGGTGACGACGCGCCCGGCATGGAGCGAACCCAGCAGGGCTGTGACGAAGGCAGCCAGGGCCAGGCACACCAGCGCCGGCAACACCGTTCGTGCTCAGCTGCGGATGAAGTCGATCACGATCTCGCCTGGATTGCGCTGCAGATACTGGATGTCGACCGTTTCACCGTAGCGGTTACGGAGCTGGTCGAGCAGGGGCAAGGGATCGTGATCGTTGACGAAGCGCATGCGTTCGCCAGCGTTCAGTGCGTCCAGCGCGCCAAAAATGGCGGCATGGCGGAAACGCTTGGCGATTCCGCGTGCGTCGAAGGGATAGACCTGATCCTGACGAAGATGGAGATGGGCATTCATAGTAGCCGTCCTTAAAGATGTAGATGGAATACATATTATAGACGCAGGATGCGATTTCCGTGTGCGACTTTTTCCTGTCTGGCGGATGGCCGATTCCCGGCCCTTGTCTGTTGAAGGCGGACAGCTCGCGAGTCCTTTGCCCGCGCTAGGGACCGGTGTCCAGTTCATCTGCCCCGGGCACGCGGAAAATGCCTTGCAGCCGGAGCAACTCCTCACGGTGTTGTGTCACCAGGTCGTTCAGTATCGTATGGCCTGCGCGCGTCAGATGCACCTCAACCGAGCGCCTGTCGGTGCGCCCGGTCTGACGTTTCACCAGCCCCAGTTTCTCGCACCGCGAGATCAGCGAAACCACGCCGTGATGATGGGCCTGCAGGCGTTCGGCCAGTTCGCCGACCGTGGCCCATTCGCGGCCCGGAAAGCCGCGTATGTGCAATAGCAGCTGATATTGAAGGTGGGTGATGCCGCGCTGGTGAGTCGCCTCTTCGCTGAAACGCAGGAAACGCCGGAGCTGATAGCGGAAATGGGAAAGCGTTTCGAAGTCTTGTTTGCTGAGGCGGGATGACGTCATGTTCAGGCTCTGAAAAGATGGACTGGATTTTATATCATGCTGTGATATAAATAAGTCGTGGCCGTATTCGCTGGGGTGGGTCTTGATGCCGCGGTCGGGAATGGCTGTCGTGGTGGCATGTTCAGAGAGGAGATTTCCATGAGTATCCTGCATATCCACAAGCTTTTCACGTCCCCTCATGGCTGGAATACCTTGTCGCAGACCCAGCCGTCCGCACTCAAGCTGTTCATCCTGCTTGTCCTGCCGTTTTCGCTGGTTCCGCCCCTGATGCTCGAGTATGCCGGCCATCATGTCGGCGCCATCCTGTTTCCGGATACGCCCGGCGTGGCGTGGAGCCTGGCAGCCTTGTTCTTCCTCATGGCCGAATTGCTGACGGTTCCGCTCATGGCGTGGACGATCAAGTCGGTCGCGCGCAGCAAGGGAATCGAGAGCAGCGACGGGGCGGCCTTCATGCTGGCGGCGATCGCGCCGGTTCCGCTTTGGCTGTCGTCGCTGGTGCTCTTCTATGATCAGGTCCTGTTGATCATGGTCGGCGTCACCTTGGGACTGGTCGGGTCCGTCGTCCTGATTTTCCGTGGCGTGCAGAGCATCCTGAAAATCGACGAAGGCCTCATCGCCATCGATATCGCTTACACCGTCACTGCGCTGGGTCTCATCGCGTGGGTGATACTGGTCATGTTAGGACTCATCCCCGCCCTGGCCTGATGCAAGGATGCCCGCGTTTTTTGGCTGCCTGGTGCCGTGGTGCCGGGCATTTCTAAGGAGGTTGAACGATGGATGCAACCGTAAGCTTGCCTGCCCTCGATGAAGAGGGCTATCTGGTCGAACCCGGCGAGTGGAACGAAGCCGTGGCCGAACAACTCGCGCTCGCAGAAGACGTCAGGTTGACTGACGAACACTGGGATGTCATACGCTTCATGCGTGAATATTACGAAGAACATCAGATCGCGCCAGATGCGCGCTATGTGATCAAGCATTTGTCGAATCGACTGGGCGCCGATGCGCGCAATGCGCTCTTCAAGTTGTTCGCCTATGGCTATGTCAAGCAGGCATGCAAGATCGCCGGGATGAAACGGCCACGCGCCTGGAGCACGGGCTGATCCTTTCGGGGCGTGTACACGTCCGTCAGGTGAAACGCCCACCATGCCGGTAGAACTGGCGGACTGCCGACAGCAGGTTGATCTGCAGCAACAGCGCCGACAACGCCAGCATTAGGCCGCCCGTGCGTGCCAGCAATGGCCAGAAAAGGCCCGCAGTAAGCAATCCGCAGGCAACCAGGTGAAAGCGGAATTGCCAACGCGTGCGGCCTTCCGCAATCATGTCCTTCATCGTGGGAATGCTGCCTGCGCGGGCCTGCAACTGCGCCTGTAGATGAAACCACGCCAGAAACGGCACGATCTTGTAAAGCATGCCGTTTACCACACTCACCGCGAACCCGCCAATGAACAGCACGGCCAGCAATAGCGGATAGACATCGCTGTCCGCCCAGGCCGGACTGAACTGGGCAACGGTCCAGACGGTCACGCTGGCGATCAGGCTGGCCATGCCCAGACGCCAGAAATCGAGCGTGACGTCAGGCAGTTTCCGGCGCCGGCGCGTTTGCAACCTCAGGGTGGTGACGGCAAACAGCAGTATGCCGGCGGCGAAGCCGGCCTCGACGAGCACACCGACGCGCGGCGGCAGGCCCGGCGCGGCGGCGTGGATCAGCAGCAGGACAAATAGCCCGGGCGTCAGCCAGCGGCCAAGCAGGGGCGGATAAGGCGGCGTGATCTGGAACATCGGGACGACCTGGAAAGCGACGCCGACGACCAGCAGCAGAACCCAGCCGAGCAGGCCGAAGGCGAGATGGGCAGCGAGTGCGGCTGCGCTGGCTGGCGGGATCCATACGCCGGCCCGCATCAGTGCCAGCACCAGGCCGAGCATGAACGTCAGGCCCAGACTCAACACCGCCAGTCGCATGCCCCAGACCGTGACATTGCTGGTTGCGCGTACGAGGCTGACGGCAGCGGCGGCGAGAAAGACGGCGAAACTGATGACCAGCAGGACGATGGCGATACCGAATGCGAGCGATTCGGTGGACAGAAAGCCCGCCATCAGCGAGAGCGTTCCCAGCGCCAGCGGCCCCTGAGTAAGCCAGGCCACTGCGCGCGGCCTGGGCAAGGGCGACCCGGCCACCACCGGCAGCATCTGCATCAGAGCGCCCAGCATGGCCATGGCGAGGAAACCCAGCGTGAGTGCGTGAGTGAGGGCGAGCGCCTGCGGCGTCCAGCGTGAGGCCAACGACGCCGGGTCCACGACGACCAGCAGGGCAGCGGCCAGAAGAAACAACGGAGCCGACAGGAAAAACTGCAACGGCAGTGAAAACGGGGGTGCCTGCTCGAAGGACAGGCCGGCTTGCGTGCTCATGGGGCGGCGATCCTGTCAGCGTGCATCCGCTGCGCCGGCCGGGTGGATCAGGATGACGTAGCTGCCATCGGCTTCCATCCGCGTGGCGTGGCGGTAGCCGTGCTCGGCAAGCAGGGGGTAGAGCGGAAACGGCTCGCGGTGAAGTAGCAAGCGGATTGACTGGCCGGGGCGCAGCAGCGCCAGCGTCCGCAAGACTTTTTCCATCGGCTCGGGCGGCTCCAGCTCGCGTGCGTCGACGAGGATCTCGTCCGCCGGCTCGATCATGCGACGGCCTGCATGGAACGGATCAGGTCGTCGCGGTTGCCGCTCAAGACCTGATCTGACATGGGATAGAGCATGTTCTCTTCCTTCAGGTTGTGCTGTTGCATCAGCATGTTGAGCGTCTCGGAGAGGCCGAGATAGGCATTTCGGTCGCCTGCCGCGACCGCTCCCGCCATATCCTGCATCAGACCGCGCATCTGGTCGTGTTCCATGCGCATGACGTGCGTCGGCCCCATGCTGTTGCCGGTGCGGGTCTCGAACGCGGGGAACAGCACGGTTTCCTCCATCGCCAGATGGTGTGCCATGGCCGCCTGAAAACGGTCGAACAGGCTGCGCGCGTTGCCCCAGTCTTTTTGCGCCGCCGCGGCTTCGGCGGATGCGAACAGATCGTCGCAGGCGCGGTGATCGCCGCCAAGAAAATCCAGAATCGTGCTCATGTCATGCCTCCATAAGATGTTGAAAGAATACATGTTTAAGTATATCAGGACTTCCTAACCTGAAATTCTTCTTGACTGTGCCACAAGATGTCGTATGGTTGATTCGGTTGACACACAAGATGTTGTTTTCGAGGAGGGTGAGATGAATTCTGTAATAGCAGGTGTTCCCCGCGAAGTCATCAAACGTGACGGGCGTCGAACGATATTCGATGCCGCGAAGATACGTTCGGCCATCTTGCGGGCCGGGCAGGCCAGCGGCGAATTCGGCGAGGCCGAGGCGGAGTTGCTGACCGCCCAGGCGATGAAGGTGCTGACCCACAGCTTCCGCACCGCCCCGCCGGACATCGAGCGCATCCAGGACGTGGTCGAGCAGAGCCTGATCGCCGCCAATCATCTGCAGACCGCGCGCGCCTACATTGCCTACCGCGACCGCCACAGGAAGCTGCGCGAGGACCGCAAGACCGTGGTCGACGTCGAAGCCTCGATCAACGAATACCTTTCGCGCCAGGACTGGCGCGTCAACGCCAATGCCAACCAGGGCTACAGCCTGGGCGGGCTCATCCTCAACGTCTCCGGCAAGGTGGTGGCCAACTACTGGCTCAACCACGTCTACCCGCCGGAACTCGGCGAGGCGCATCGCGACGGTTCCTTGCACATCCACGATCTCGACATGCTGGCGGGCTATTGCGCCGGCTGGTCGCTGCGCACGCTGCTGCACGAAGGCCTGAATGGCGTGCCGGGCAAGGTCGAGGCGGGGCCGCCGAAGCACATGTCCTCCGCGGTCGGCCAGATCGTCAACTTCCTCGGCACGCTGCAGAACGAATGGGCCGGCGCGCAGGCCTTCTCCTCGTTCGACACCTACATGGCGCCGTTCATCCGCAAGGATGCGATGACCTACGACCAGGTGCGCCAGTGCATCCAGGAGCTGATCTACAACCTCAACGTGCCGTCGCGCTGGGGCACGCAGACGCCGTTCACCAACCTCACCTTCGACTGGACCTGCCCCGAGGACCTGCGCGAACAGGTGCCCGTCATTGCCGGCGAGGAAATGCCGTTCAGCTATGGCGAGCTGCAGGTCGAGATGGACATGATCAACCGCGCCTACATCGAGGTGATGACCACCGGCGACGCCAAGGGCCGCGTGTTCACCTTCCCCATTCCCACCTACAACATGACGCCGGACTTTCCGTGGGAATCGGAAAACGCCGAGCGGCTGTTCGCGATGACCGCGCGCTACGGCCTGCCGTACTTCCAGAACTTCATCAATTCGGAGATGAAGCCGAACCACATCCGCTCGATGTGTTGCCGCCTTCAACTCGATCTGCGCGAACTCCTGAAGCGCGGCAACGGCCTGTTCGGCTCGGCCGAGCAGACCGGCAGCGTGGGCGTGGTGACGGTCAACTGCGCGCGCCTCGGCCATGAGCATGCGAGTGACGAAGCTGCGCTGCTGCGTCGCCTCGACGCGCTGCTCGACATGGCGCGCAACGGGCTGGAAATCAAGCGCAAGGAAATCCAGCGCCTGATGGACAACGGCCTGTTCCCCTACACCAAGCGCTATCTCGGCACGCTGCGCAACCACTTTTCGACCATCGGCGTGAACGGCGTCAACGAGATGATTCGCAACTTCAGCGGCGACGACCACGACATCACCACCGAATGGGGCCACGACTTCGCCGTGCGTCTGCTCGATCACATCCGCAGCCGCATTGCCGCGTTCCAGGAGGAAACCGGCCACATGTACAACCTAGAAGCCACGCCGGCCGAGGGCACCACCTACCGTTTCGCCAAGGAGGACCGCAAGCGCTACCCTGGCATCCTGCAGGCGGGCACCGACGATGCGCCCTACTACACGAATTCGTCGCAGCTGCCGGTGGGGTTCACCGACGACGCCTTCGAGGCGCTGGAGCGGCAGGACGACCTGCAGCGCAAGTACACGGGCGGCACCGTGCTGCATCTCTACATGTCGGAACACATCTCGTCAGCGGAGGCGTGCAGGAAACTGGTGCGGCGTTCGCTCGAGCGTTTCCGACTGCCCTACATCACCATCACGCCGACTTTTTCCATCTGCCCCAAGCATGGCTACCTCGCCGGCGAGCACGAGTTCTGCCCGGCGTGCGACGAGGAAGCCCTGTCCCGCAAACGTGCAGTTGCTGCATAAACCAAGGAGACCGAGATGAATGACATGACTGTTCCGACCCAGGCCCTGTCCATTGCCCTGAAGGACGAGGAACGCACCCGCTGCGAAGTGTGGACCCGCGTGATGGGCTACCACCGTCCGACCAGCAGTTTCAACAAGGGCAAGAAGAGCGAGCACCGCGAGCGGCGTTTCTTCGTCGAAAGCCGTTGCAGGATGGGATGAGCATGCTTCGTGTCGGCGGCTTCACGCCGCTGTCCACCACCGACTGGCCCGGCATGCTGGCCGCGGTGGTGTTCTGCCAGGGCTGTCCGTGGCGCTGCGGCTATTGCCACAACCCCGATCTGATTCCTGCCCGCGGCGACAGTGAGATTCCCTGGGCCGATGTGCTGGCCTTCCTGCGCCGCCGCCGGGGCTTGCTCGACGCCGTGGTGTTTTCCGGCGGCGAGCCGACTGCGCAGGCAGGGCTGGTCGACGCTGTGCGCGAGGTGCGCGCGCTCGGATTCAGAATCGGCCTGCATACGGGAGGCATGTATGCGCAAAGACTGGCGGAGGTATTGCCGCTGGTCGACTGGGTCGGACTGGACGTGAAGGCGCCGTTTGCGGATTACGCGCGCATCACCGGCGCGGCAGGCAGCGGCGAACGTGCGCTGGCCGGTTTGCAGCAGGTGCTGGCATCCGGCGTCGATCATGAAATCCGCACCACGGTGCATCCGGCACTGCTGGGCGACACGGCCGTGATCGGCCTTGCGCGCGATCTGGCCGACCTCGGGGTGAAGCGTTACGTCATCCAGGCGTTCCGCAGCCAAGGGTGCCAGGACGACAGCCTGCGGCTGAGCGGCACGCGCGAACGGCCCTTGCAGACAGTGGGCGAGCAGATGGCCGGGCTGTTCGAGGAGGTCCTGGTGCGTGCCTAAGCCTGTCCGGCGCGAATGAAGAGTGGCCACTGCAATTTTTTCGCAGTGTCGGCATCGCCCCACATGGGCATCAGTTCTGCCATCAGCGCCGGCAGCGGATCCTGCCCGTGCGCGGCCTGATAACGCTTCACCGCCGACCAGGTGGAGAGATACGCGATTAGCCGCGGCAGGCTCCAGTCGACTTCGATGTGAAATGCCGGGGCGTCGATTTCCGCAAACGGGAAATCGAGGCTGCGGTAGGCATCGTCGATCAGCGCGCGTTCGGGGGGCCAATACGGGCCGACCGTGTCTGAATAGAAATGGCGAAACGGCACATCCATGTCTCCCGGCAAGACCATGCGGCCGTAGCCCCACAGGGCGAGCATGCCGCCGGGCCTGAGGACGCGCGAGACCTCTTGGTAAAAGCGCGGCAGATCGAACCAGTGTGCCGCCTGGGCGACGCTGACGAGGTCGACGCTGTGATCCCCCAGGCCGCTGGCTTCGGCGGGCGCCACCCGGTAGTCGATCGCAGGATGCGGTTCGGCGTGGCGGATCTGCTCCGCGGAGGCGTCGGTGGCGACGACCTGCCGGAAGTGCGTCGCCAGACCCAGCGCCGCCTGGCCGCTGCCGGTGGCGCAGTCCCAGGCGGTGCCGCGCTCCGTGCACCGGCTTGCGAGCCAGGCGAACAGTGCGGCGGGATAGTCGGGGCGATAGGCGGCGTAGCGGTCGGACGCCGACGAGAAGTGATCCTTGAATTCGCTCACGCAGGCAGCAGTGTCAGGCGCAGGTCGCTGCCGATCTGCCGCACGTCGCTCAGGCGAAATCGCGCCGCCTCGTCGAGTGATGTGAGCGCGGGGTGGGCGAACAGGCCGCGCGCGACGTCGCCCACCGCCATCGGCGCGACGTAGGCCACCCATTCGTCGACCAGCCGGGCTTCGATCAGCGCGCCATTGAGCGCGGCCCCTGCCTCGACGTGCAGCTCGTTGATGCCGCGCTGCGCCAGCAGCGTCAGCAGCGCGGCCAGGTCGACACGGCCCCCGTCTCCCGGAAGTTCGAGCACTTCGGCGCCGGCCTGTTCGAGTGCGGCGCGCGTGCCTGGTGCGGCATGACGGCAGGCGATCAGGGCGGGCAGGATCGCCGCATCTGGCGGCGTGCGCAGGGTGGAATCGACGACGACCCGCAGCGGCTGCCGGCCGATGTCCAGATCGCGCACGTTCATGCGCGGGTTGTCGGCCAGCACGGTGCCGCTGCCGGTGAGGAGGGCGCAGGCACGCGCGCGCAGGCGCTGCACGTCGGCGCGCGCGGCTTCGCCGGTGATCCATTGCGATGTGCCGTTGGCGAGCGCGGTCTTGCCGTCCAGCGTGGAGGCGGTCTTGAGGCGCACCCACGGGCGCTGCCGCGTCATGCGCGAGATGAAACCGGGGTTGAGCGCGCGCGCCTCGGCCTCCATCAGGCCGACCTCGGCCTGGATGCCGGCCAGCGTCAGCATCGATATGCCGCCGCCCGCGACCAGCGGATTGGGGTCGCTCATCGCCGCTACCACGCGCGCCACGCCCGCGCTGATCAGCGCCTCGGCGCAGGGCGGTGTACGGCCGTGGTGCGAGCAGGGTTCCAGCGTGACGTATACCGTTGCGCCGCGCGCCGCTTCGCCCGCAGCGTTCAACGCGTGGATTTCGGCGTGCGGGGTGCCGGCACGTTCATGCCAGCCTTCGCCGACGACGCGCCCGTCCTTGACGATGACGCAGCCGACACGCGGATTCGGACTGGTGGTGTAAAGCCCGTGCGCGGCAAGTTGCAGCGCGCGGGCCATGTGCAGATGATCGGCGGCGGAGTGGCGGTCGGCACGCACGGCAGACTATTCGAAGAGGTCGTCCACGCCCTGGGGCGGCGCGCGTTCCAGGTCCTGCAGCATCTCGCGGAAATCGTCCGGGTCCTGGAAGCTTTTGTACACCGAGGCGAAGCGGATGTAGGCGATCTTGTCGAGCTTCTTCAGTTCGCTCATCACCAGTTCGCCGACTTCGCGCGCGGGCACTTCGCGCTCGCCCAGCGTCAGCAGGCGCTGGCGAATGCGGTCGACCGCGGCGTCGGCCAGTTCGGTGGACACCGGGCGCTTGTGCAGCGCGCGGCGGAAACCTTCGCGCAGCTTGGTCTCGGAAAAGTCCTCGCGCGTGCCGTTGGACTTGACGATCTGCGGCGGCCGCAGCTCGGCGGTCTCCCAGGTGGTGAAGCGCTTGTCGCACGCGGCGCAGCGGCGGCGGCGGCGAATCGCATCCCCCGCCTCATTGACGCGGGAGTCGATGACCTGGGTATCCAGAGAACCGCAGAAGGGACATTTCATGGGAGCGCGAGGAGCAAGGGGTGAGGCGTGAGGCGTGAAAGGGAGCGGACTGCCGCCTCACTCCTCACGCCTATCGCTTCACGCATCAGCCGTAGACCGGATACTTCGCCGTCAGCTTCGCCACGTCGCCCTTCACCCGCTCGATCACCGCTTCGTCGGTCGGTGCATCGAGCACGTCGGCAATCATGTGCGCCAGTTGTTCGGCTTCGAGTTCCTTGAAGCCGCGCGTGGTCATCGCCGGGGTGCCGATGCGGATGCCGCTGGTGACGAAGGGCTTCTGCGGGTCGTTGGGAATGGAATTCTTGTTGACCGTGATGTGGGCGCGGCCCAGCAGCGCCTCGGCTTCCTTGCCGGTGAGCTTCTTGGGCTGCAGGTCGACCAGGAAGACGTGGCTCTCGGTGCGGCCGGAAATGATGCGCAGGCCGCGCTCGACCAGCACCTTGCACATCACCAGGGCGTTGGCGATCACCTGTTCCTGGTAGTGCTTGAATTCCTTGCTGCCCGCTTCCTTGAATGCCACGGCCTTGCCGGCGATGACGTGCATCAGCGGGCCGCCCTGCAGGCCGGGGAAGATCGCGGAGTTGATCGCCTTCTCGTGCTCGGCCTTCATCAGGATGATGCCGCCGCGCGGGCCGCGCAGGGTCTTGTGGGTGGTCGAGGTCACGACGTCGGCGTGCGGCACCGGGCTGGGGTAGACGCCCGCGGCGACCAGGCCCGCGTAGTGCGCCATGTCGACCATGAAGATCGCGCCGATTTCCTTGGCGATCCTGGCGAAGCGCTCGAAGTCGATGCGCAGCGCGTAGGCCGAGGCGCCGGCGATGATCAGTTTCGGCTTGTGTTCGCGTGCCAGCGCTTCCATTTTCGGATAGTCGATCTCTTCCTTCTCGTTGAGGCCGTAGGCGACGACGTTGAACCACTTGCCGCTCATGTTGAGCGCCATGCCGTGGGTGAGGTGGCCACCTTCGGCCAGGCTCATGCCCATGATGGTGTCGCCGGGCTTCAAGAAGGCCATGAACACCGCCTGGTTGGCCTGCGAGCCGGAGTTGGGCTGCACGTTGGCGGCCTCGGCGCCGAACAGCGCCTTGACGCGGTCGATGGCTAATTGTTCGACGATATCGACGTACTCACAGCCGCCGTAGTAGCGCTTGCCGGGGTAGCCCTCGGCGTATTTGTTGGTGAGCTGCGAGCCCTGCGCCTGCATCACCGCCGGGCTGGTGTAGTTTTCCGACGCGATCAGCTCGATATGGTCCTGCTGGCGCTGGTCTTCTTTCTGGATCGCGGCCCACAGGTCGGGATCGGTCTTGGCGAGGGTGTCTTGGCGGTTGAACATGGATGGCAGTCGGGCAGGGCTTGAAAGACCGCGATTTTAACACGCAGCGGTTTCGCGGCGGCTCGTATAATCGGCCAAAACCGGAGTGGATTCATGCAAAGACGAGACTTTCTGGCGGGCGCCGGCGTGGCCGCCGTGCTGCCGCTGTCCGCCGCACAGGCTGCGCCTGCCGAAGGGACGCAGTTGCCTTCGATTCGCTGGCGGCTGGCGTCGAGCTTCCCCAAGAGCCTGAACATCCTGTATGACACGGCGGAAACCCTGAGCAAACGGGTGGCGGCACTCACCGGCGGCAAATTCGAGATTCGCGCGTTCGCCGGCGGCGAACTGGTGCCCGGCCTGCAGGTACTCGACGCGGTCGGCAATGGTACGGTCGAGTGCGGGCACTCGGCGGGCTATTACTACGTCGGCAAGAACATGGCGCTGGCCTTCGACTGCGCGGTACCGTTCGGCCTCACCGCGCGCCAGCAGAATGCCTGGATGTACGCCGGCGGCGGCCTCTCGGCGATGCGCGCGCTTTACGCCAAATACAACGTGGTGCAGTTCCCCGGCGGCAACACCGGCACCCAGATGGGCGGCTGGTTCCGCAAGGAGATCAAGTCGCTGGCCGATCTCAAGGGCCTGAAAATGCGCATCCCGGGCATCGGCGGCCAGATCATGGCGCGGCTCGGCGTGGTCCCGCAAACCCTGCCTGGCAGCGACATCTATCCCGCGCTCGAACGCGGCGCGATCGACGCCGCCGAATGGGTGGGCCCCTACGACGACGAAAAGCTCGGCTTCCACCGGATCGCCAAGCATTATTACTACCCCGGCTGGTGGGAAGGGGAGGCGCAGCTCTCCTTCTACGTCAACCAGGCTGCGTGGCACGCCTTGCCCGAATCGTACCGCCAGGCCTTCGAAGTGGCCGCCGCCGAGGCCAACCAGCTGATGCTCGCGCGATACGATGCCCAGAACCCGCCCGCGCTGCTGCGCCTGGTGGGACAGGGCGTCCAGCTGCACGCTTATCCCAAGGACGTGATGCTCGCCGCCCGCCGCGCCAGCTTCCAGATGTATGAGGAAGAGGCCCGGACCAACCCTGACTTTGCCGCGATCTACCGTGCATGGAAGCAGTTCCGCGACACCGAGTTCCAGTGGTTCAAGGTTGCGGAAGCGGCGTACGCCAACTTCAATTACTTTGTAAAATGACGCCGGTGCTCACCCTAGGCACCGTTCGCCCTGATCGTGAGCCCTTCGACTTTGCTCAGGAGGGCCTTGTCGAACGATCGAAGGGCATGCCCGTCAGAGAGAAAACCGAGGCACCATGAACAAACTCGACCAACTCATCACCACCTTCGACCTCGGCCTGCGCACCGTCTTCGCCAGCCCTCATGCCGGCCGTCCCTATCCCGGCGCCGGACCGGAAGCCGAACTGAGCGAAGCGGAAAAAGCCCAGGCCGCCGCCCTCATGCGCGTCAACCACGTCGGCGAGGTGTGCGCGCAGGCGCTGTATGCTGGCCAGGCGCTCACCGCGAAGAATGAAAAAGTACGCGCCGAACTCGAGCAGGCCGCGCGCGAGGAAACCGACCATCTTGCCTGGTGCGAGACGCGCATCAACGAACTCGGCGGCCGCAAGAGCCTGCTGAATCCGCTGTGGTTCGGTGGCGCGTTCGGCATGGGCGTCGTCGCCGGCCTGCTCGGCGACAAATGGAACCTCGGCTTCCTCGCCGAGACCGAGCGCCAGGTCGAGGCGCACCTCGACGGCCATTTGCAGAAACTGCCGGAAGCTGACGCGAAGAGTCGCGCGGTGGTCGAGCAGATGAAAGTCGACGAAGCCCAACATGCGCAGACCGCGGTCGACCATGGCGGCGCGCCCTTGCCGTTGCCGGTGAAGCAGGCGATGCGCTTCGCCGCCAACGTGATGCGACAGACGGCGAGCCGGGTTTAACGCTTGAATTAGGCCTCGGTTGAACCCTTGGCTTGCGACGTGTCTGCGCCGAGCGACTGCCAAGCAGCGGCACTCCACGTCGGCGCAGCCTCCGTGATGAGCTGAAGAATTTCAGGCGGCAGGTCTCGCGGGCCTGTCAATTGACGAATGTCCAGAATGTCGTCTGTCCCGAGGCCGGACGGAGCGCGGAGAGCCCATTGAATCGCTTCGTCAAGCGAGCCCACTTCAATGAGGTAGAAGCCTCCCACGAGTTCTTTTGACTCGGCGAAGGGGCCGTCAACGATGTAGCGTTTGCCTTTTGCTACCGCGATGCGGGCCCCTTTCGCCGCAGGGTTGAGGCCCTCGGATGCGACAAGCACGCCGGCCTGATGCATCTCCTCGTTGAAGCGCATGTACGCCTTGAAGAGTTCTACATCGAATTCGGACTGCTGATCGGTCGTCGTCTTCTCCGCACTCGACTGCGCCGTGATGATGAATCGCATAGCCTGCTCTCCGTAGGTTTGTCTGGGTATAACTACGACGAACGAGGACTCGTCAACTCGACAAGACCACACCTTACCTAGCAAGCTGCGCCGGGCTTAGCCCTTTCTGGAGCCTCACGTGCACTATGCGAGGTGTATAACGCGTTCGGTTTCAGGGTAAGGCATTGTTCTGTTTTTGATTGTTTTTAATAGGGGGTGCTTGAGCAGATATCAAACACCCCTCCCTTCATTCCTCAAATGGCTTGACCAAGTGTGCGATCGAATTCGGGGCAAGCATCACAGTATCCGCACGGAAACGCAACAGGCTCATAGGCTTCCTCAAACAGGCTGCCTTTCCTGCGCATTGGCTCGGCATCAGTAGAACTTGCCGTGCGCTATACCCGCTGACGGAAAAAATCCCCGTGTTAGCATGAAAAAAAGAGCTTCTGTCGGCAGCTGCGGCGGCATCCTTGTGTCGCAGAAGCGCAGGATCAATCAGCGCTTCTTGGAATCATGGTCAGCACACTGTGAATACCGCCTGATTGAAACAAGGGTCGGCTCACGGCTCACAACCGGAGGTGTACATGCAATACGTGCTCGCGCTCGACCAGGGCACCACCAGTTCCCGCGCGATCGTGTTCGATCATGCGGGGCAGATCCAGTCCATCGCGCAAAAGGAATTCCGGCAGATCTTCCCGCAGCCGGGCTGGGTCGAGCACGACCCCAACGAGATCTGGTCGACGCAGCTCGGCGTCGCCGCCGAGGCGATCACGCAGGCCGGCCTGTCGGGGCGCGACATCGCGGCCATCGGCATCACCAACCAGCGCGAGACCACGGTGGTGTGGGACCGGCGCACCGGGCAGCCGGTGTACAACGCCATCGTGTGGCAGGACCGGCGCACCGCGGGCCTGTGCAACGAACTGCGCGCGGAGGGCCACGAAGCATTGTTCCAGCGCAAGACGGGACTGGTGCTCGACGCCTACCTCGCGGGCACCAAACTGCGCTGGATCCTCGACAACGTGCCCGATGCGCGGCGCCGCGCCGAGGCGGGCGAGCTGGCGTTCGGCACCATCGACAGCTGGCTGCTGTGGAAGCTCAGCGACGGCGCGCTGCACGTCACCGACGCGACCAACGCCTCGCGTACGCTGCTGTTCGACATCACACGGCAGCAATGGGACGACGAACTGCTGGGCTGCATGCGGGTGCCGCGCGCCGTGCTGCCCGAAGTGCGCGACTCCAGCACCGTGTACGGCGACACCGACCTGCTGGGCGCGGGGCGCATCCCCATCGCGGGAATGGCGGGCGACCAGCACGCGGCGCTGCTGGGCCAGGCCTGCACGCAGCGCGGCATGGTCAAGAACACGTACGGCACCGGCTGCTTCATGCTGATGAACACGGGCGATACCCCGATCCCGTCCCGCAACCGTCTGCTCACCACCACGGCATGGCGCATCGCGGGGCAGCCGAGCTACGCGCTCGAAGGCAGCGTCTTCATCGCCGGTGCGGTGGTGCAATGGCTGCGCGACGGGCTCGGCATCATCCGCAGCGCGTCCGAGGTGGAAAGCCTGGCGGCGAGCGTGCCGGACAACGGCGGGGTCTATCTGGTGCCGGCCTTCGTCGGCCTCGGCGCGCCGCACTGGGACCCGTATGCGCGCGGCGCCATCCACGGCCTCACGCGCGGCACCACCGCGGGCCATCTGGCGCGCGCCGCGCTGGAATCCATCGCCTACCAGGTGAGCGACCTCATCGCTGCGATGGAGGCCGACGCCGGCCTCACTCTCAACGAACTGCGCGTGGACGGCGGCGCCACCGCCAACAACGCGCTCATGCAGTTCCAGGCCGACCTGCTGGGCGTACCGGTGCTGCGGCCGACGGTCACCGAAACCACCGCGCTGGGGGCGGCCTATCTGGCCGGCCTGGCGGTGGGCTACTGGGGCGGGCTGGACGAGATCGCCGCGCAGTGGCAGGTCGAGCGCGTGTTCGAGCCGGTCCTGTCGCGCGGCCGGATCGCTGAACTGCGCGCCGGCTGGGCGCGTGCGGTGGAGCGCTCCAAGGGCTGGGCCGAGCCTGAGACAGGACCGGGCCATGAATAGGGACGAGGCGATCGAGCGTCTGGCCGCCCGGCGCACCCCGTGGGACATGGTCGTGATCGGCGGCGGCGCCACCGGTCTCGGCATCGCGCTCGACGCCGCCACGCGCGGCTACGACACGCTGCTGCTGGAACGCGACGACTTCGCCCAGGCCACTTCCAGCCGCAGCACCAAGCTGCTGCATGGTGGCGTGCGTTACCTGCGCCAGGGCAACCTGAAACTGGTGATGGGCGCGCTGCGCGAACGGACCCGCGTGCTGGCCAACGCGCCGCACCTGTCCAGCGAGCAGCCCTTCATCATCCCCACCTACAAGCGCGGCGAGAGCCTCTACTACGGCTTCGGCCTGGGACTCTATGAACGCCTGGCCGGACGCGCCAGCCTCGGACGCTCGCAGCGGCTCAGCGCAGCCGAGACCCGCCGCGAACTGCCGACGCTGCGCGCCGAGCATCTGCGCGGCGGCGTGCTGTACCACGACGGCCAGTTCGACGACGCGCGCCTCGCGGTCTGCCTTGCGGCCAGCGCGTGGGACCACGGCGCGACGCTCATCAACTACTGCCAGGTGACCGGCCTGCTGCGTGCGGGCGGGCCGGGCACGCCGGTGAGCGGGGTGATGGCGCGCGACCGCGAAACCGGCGCCGAGCACGAGATCCCGGCGCGCGTCGTGGTCAACGCCACCGGCGTGTTCTGCGATTCGATCCGCCGCATGGCCGAGCCGGGCGCCGCCGCCTGGGTAGCGCCCAGCCAGGGCGCGCACATTGTGCTCGACCGGCGCTTCCTGCCCGGCCGCAATGCGCTCATGGTGCCGAAGACCGATGACGGCCGCGTGCTGTTTATCATCCCGTGGCAGGACCGGCTGCTGGTCGGCACCACCGACGTGCCGGTCGAGGACGCGGATACCGAACCGCGCGCGCAGCCGGCGGAGATCGAGTTCCTGCTCGAGCACGCCGGGCGCTACCTGCAGGAAACGCCACGCCGGGAGGACGTGCTGAGCGTGTTCGCCGGATTGCGCCCGCTGGTGCGCGCCGGCAGCGGGCGCAGTACGTCCGCGCTGGCGCGCGACCATCTGCTGCGCGAGGAATCGGGCCTCGTCAGCATCACCGGCGGCAAGTGGACGACCTACCGCGAAATGGCCGAGCAGGCTACCGACGTCGCCGCGCGCGTCGCGCAGCTGCCGAGCCGCGCCTGCCGCACCGTGGATCTGCCCCTGCACGGCGCCACCGCCGACTTCGTGCCGACCCCGCTGCGCGCCTACGGTTCGGATGCCGGCGCGGTGCAGGCCCTGGCGCAGGCGCGCGCGGAGTGGGGCGCGCCTTTGCATCCACGGCTGCCCTACATCGGCGCCGAAGTGGAATGGGCGGCCCGTCACGACATGGCGCGCAGGGTGCAGGACGTGCTGGCACGGCGCACGCGTGCCCTGCTGCTCGACGCGCGCGCCAGCATCGAGGCTGCGCCCACTGTGGCGGCCTTGCTTGCCGGCGCCCTGGGACGCGACCTTGCCTGGCAGGCGCACGAAGTGGCCGCGTATACAGGCTTCGCCCAGGCTTATCTGTCAGGCGAGTCCGGAGTTGCAAGATAACGCTAGGTTTTCCTGCGCAAGCGCCTATGATCGGTCAGTGCTGTGTTGCCGTTGAGGCGGCACGGCCTTCTGAAGCCGTTGCAAGGAGAAACACCATGGCAAAAGGCCAGTTACGCGGAAACAAGGAAGCCAAGAAACCCAAGAAGCCGAAACAGGTTGTGGTTCCGGTGGGATCGTTCATCGCCCCGCCAAAAACAGGCAAACCCATCAAGGTCCCGCACTGATCGTTGAGGAAGCCCGCACAAACGCCACCGTCGAGGTGGCGTTTTGCATTCGGGGCATCGGTCGGGCGGGGGCGTGCGGGTTTTCCGGGCAGCCGCAAATGGCGACAATAGTTGCATATGGTTAATGCGACCTTCCGCTTCTATGAAGAACTGAACGACTTCCTGGCGCCGGCCCGGCGCAAGCAGGCATTCAGCGTGCCGTGCGCCGAGGCGGCGACGACCAAGCACATGATCGAGGCGCTGGGCGTGCCGCACACCGAGGTCGAGCTGATCCTGGTGAACGGCGAGTCGGCGGATTTCGGTCGCATCCTCCAGGACGGCGACCGGGTAGCCGTGTATCCGCGCTTCGAGGCGATGGACGTGACGCCACTCCTGCGCGTACGCGACTACCCGCTGCGCGAGCCGCGCTTCGTCGCCGACGCGCACCTGGGCGGGCTCGCCCGCATGCTGCGCATGCTGGGCTTCGATACGCTGTACGACAACCATTTCCACGACGACACCATCGTGGCGATATGCGAGCAGGACGACCGCATCGTGCTGACGCGCGATCGCGAGTTGTTGAAGCGCCGCACGGTGACGCACGGCTGCTACGTGCATGCGCTGAAACCGGAGGCGCAGTTGAAGGAAATCGTTGAACGACTCGACCTGGCGCGCAGCGCCCGGCCGTTCACCCTCTGCCTGCACTGCAACGTGCCGTTGCGTCCGGTCGACAAGGCCAGTGTGGTGGATCGGCTGCCAGCCAGGGTGCGGATGCATTACGACCGTTTCAGCATCTGTGGCATGTGCGGCCGCGTGTACTGGGAAGGATCGCATTGGCTGCATATGCGGCAGATGCTGGATGGCGTGCTGTCGCCATGAAACTTGAGCGATGTCGTTCGGTCCATCGTGGAATTGAAGGAGGATCGATGAGTAATTTGAAGCTGCAAATCCTTGCATCCCTGCTGGCCGGGCTGGCGCTGACCGGCTGCGACGACGCACCCTCCGGTTCGCCCGGTGCGGCGGATGCGGAGGCCGCACCGCTCGATCGCAAGCTGGATGCCCCTCAGGTGGCGCGCGGCAAGGCGGTCTATGAAAAGCACTGCATGGAATGCCACGGTAAGGGGCAACCGGGCGACTGGCGCGTGCGCGATGCCAACGGCATGTTCCCGCCGCCGCCGCTGGATGACAGCGCGCATGCCTGGCACCACCCTACTGCAGCCCTGCTGGAAGTGATCCGCGACGGCAGCCCGCAGGGGCAGGGCAAGATGCCGGCCTGGAAAGGCAAGCTCTCGGAGCAGGAGATGCAAGACGTGGTTGTCTACATCAAGTCGCTGTGGTCCGATCCGGTGTACCGCTTATGGTGGAAGATGGAACAGCAATCGATGGAGCCGTGAAACTTGTTGGCGTTTCTGCCGTCAGGGGAGGACGGCAGGTAAAATACCAGCCATTGAAACCCTACCCATCTGGAGCAGCCCCATGAGCGAATACGGATTCGAAACCACCATCAGCGGTCCTTTCAACGCAGCCGTCGACAAGGTCACCGCCGCCCTCAAGACCGAAGGCTTCGGCGTACTGACCGACATCGACGTACAGGCCACGATGAAGGCCAAGCTCAACGTCGATGGCCGCCCCTACCGCATCCTCGGCGCCTGCAACCCGCCGCTGGCGCACCAGGCCATCACCGCTGAACCCGACGTCGGCATGCTGCTGCCCTGCAACGTCGTGGTGCGCGAAGAAGAAGACGGCAAGGTGACGGTGTCCTTCCTCGACCCCGGCATCATGGTCAAGCTGGTGAGCAACACCGCAGTGCATGGTGTGGCGACCGAGGCCCGTGCGCGGCTGATGCGGGTGAAGGACAGCCTGGCGGCGTAAGCGCGCCCGGCGCAGGAAGAAGCCCGCTTCGGCGGGCTTTTTTTCGTTTGTGCATCGTGCCGTCACATTGGCATGAGCTAACTGTCGCCTAATTCTCGATCGCTATCTTGACCCTCACGCGAATGTTCGCGTGTTCTAAGGAGCGATCATCATGAAACACAAAGCCTATCTGGCGGCGCTTGCCGCCTTCTCCACTGCAGCCGTGGTCGGCACCGCCGTCGCGGCCAAGTCCCCGGAAAACGACGCGCTGACGATTTCGAGCGCTGGAATCAGCCTCGTCCAGGCGGTCGGCGCCGCCGAACAGCATGTTGGCGGCAAGGCCTCGCGCGCCGAGTACGAGCGCCACAAGGGACGTGGCGTGTTCGACGTCGAGGTCGTGAAGGGGGTCACGGTAATGGACGTGAAGGTGGACGCCGGAAATGGCAAGGTCATCGAAGCGACCGCTGATGCGGCCGACCATGACGACGGCGGCGACCACGAAGACTGAACCTGGCCGGAGCCTGGCTCCGGTTTTTTTGCATTTCCGGGGAGCGTACACATGAACGACATGCCGGCGGCCGCAGGGCGGGACCTACTCAACAAGGTGCCCGAGGCCATCCTGTTTTTCTGGATCATCAAGATCCTGGCCACGACGGTGGGTGAGACCGCCGCCGATTTCCTGAACTTCGATCTCAATTTCGGCCTGACCGGGACTTCCATCGTGATGGCTGGCCTGCTGGCGGTTTCGCTCGCTGCCCAGTTGCGCGCGAAGCGCTATGTGCCTTGGCTCTATTGGCTGACGGTCGTCCTGATCAGCGTCGTCGGCACCCTGATCACGGACAATCTGACCGATCACTTGGGCGTGCCGCTGGGGGTGACGACGGCTGCTTTCAGCCTGGCCCTGCTTGCTACGTTCGCGATCTGGTACGCGAGGGAGTGGACGCTGTCGATCCACAGCATCCGTACGCGCAGCCGGGAACTTTACTACTGGGCTGCCATACTGTTCACCTTTGCGCTGGGCACGGCAGCCGGGGACCTGTTCGCAGAGCGTCTGAATCTCGGCTACGCTCATTCGGCGTTGCTGTTCGGCGGGCTGATCGCGGCGGTGACCTTCGGCTACTACGCGCTCAGGGCCAACGCGGTGCTGGCGTTCTGGCTTGCCTACATCCTGACCCGGCCGCTGGGGGCCGCGTGCGGCGACTACCTGTCGCAGCCGGCGGCGAATGGAGGGCTGGGCCTGGGCACGGTGCAGACCAGCCTGCTGTTCCTGGCCGCCATTTCCGGCCTGGTGTTCTACCTTACCCTGACCCGCAGGGATTCGACCGAACAAAGGAGTGCGCAATGAACCTCACAACCGAAGAAGCCCTGAGCAAGGTTCCTGAAGTCACGCTCGTCTTCTGGATCATCAAGATCCTCGCGACCACGCTCGGCGAGACCGGAGGCGATGCGCTGTCCATGTCGATGAACCTCGGCTATCTGCTGAGCACCGGGATCTTCGCGGCCGTCTTCCTCGCCGCGGTCATCGTCCAGATTCGCGCCAGGCGGTTCCACCCCGCGATCTACTGGACCACGATCATCGCAACGACCACGGTCGGCACGACGCTCGCCGACTTCGCCGACCGCTCGCTCGGCATCGGCTACGCCGGCGGCGCGACGCTGCTGTTCGGCCTCTTGATGGCGTCGCTGGCCCTCTGGTACCGCACGCTGGGCTCTGTTTCGATCGACACCGTCGGATCGCCCAGGTCCGAATTGTTCTACTGGATGACGATCATGTTCTCGCAGACGCTCGGAACGGCCCTTGGCGACTGGACGGCCGACAGCGCCGGTCTCGGCTACGAAGGCGGCGCGCTCGTGTTCGGTGTGCTGCTGGCGCTGATCGCCGCGGCATACTACAGGACGAAGATTTCCCGCACCGTGCTGTTCTGGGCCGCGTTTATCCTGACGCGGCCGCTGGGCGCCGTGGTGGGCGATCTGCTGGACAAGCCCGTGCACGCCGGCGGACTTGACCTCAGCCGGTTCGGCGCCTCGGCCGTGTTACTGTCGGCGATCGTGCTTTTCGTCGCGGCTTTTCGGCAACGGCCGGCCCGGCTGAGCCACTGAACGATGCGGGCAGACACGAAAGGCGAGCATGCGCATCCTGCTGGTTGAAGACGACCCGATGATCGGCGAGGCGGTTGCCACGGCCTTGAAGGATGCCGCCTACGCCGTCGACTGGGTACGCGACGGCAGGACGGCCTCGCATGTCCTCGAATCAGCCGAGCACCAAGCTGTCCTGCTCGACCTCGGTCTGCCGGGGCGCGACGGCCTGGAGGTCCTGCGCCGCCTGCGCGAGGCGGACCGCAGGCTGCCGGTCATCATCGTCACCGCGCGCGACGGCGTCGACGACCGCATCCAGGGGCTCGATCTGGGCGCGGACGATTATCTGGTCAAGCCCTTCGACGTCAACGAACTGCTCGCGCGCATGCGTGCCGTGATCCGCCGCCAGGGCGGCCAGGCGGCGCCGATCCTCGGCAACGGCCGCGTCAGCCTCGATCCGGCTACCCGCGAGGCGGTCTGCGGCGACCGCACGGTGACGCTCAGCGCGAGAGAGTTTGCGCTCCTGCAGGCCCTGCTGCTGCGGCCCGGTGCGATCCTGGCACGGTCCGAACTGGAAGAACGAATCTACGGCTGGAACGAGGAGGTCGAGAGCAACGCCGTGGATTTTCTGATCCACGGCGTGCGCCGCAAGCTCGGCCAGGACGTGATCAAGAATGTGCGCGGCGCCGGCTGGTGCGTGGACAAGGCGTCGTGAGCCGTTCGCTGCAGCGCCACCTGTCGAAGATGCTGGCCGGGGCCGTTCTGGCCAGCGGCGTGATCGCGACCGCGGTCGCCTTCTATTTCGCCTATGCCGAGGCGCAGGAATTCCAGGACGATGCCTTGCGGCAGATCGCCGCGCTGAGCGCCGGCGGCGCATCGGACATCCGGCAGCTCGATGCAGCGAGCAAGAGTGTCGAAGACCCCGAATCGAGAATCCGCGTGGTCCGTCTTCCCGCCGGGCCGCGTCCGGCGTGGTTGCCGCCGGACATCGCGCCGGGTCTTCACACGCTCGCCGGAAGCGGCGGGCAGGAGGCGATGCGGGTGTTTGTTCGCGATACTGGGCATGGCGGCCGTCTCGCCGTCGCGCAGTCGACCGACAGCCGCAACGAGATCGCGCTCAACAGCGCGCTGCGTACGCTGATCCCGCTGTTGCTGCTGCTGCCACTGCTGATCGGGTTGATCGCATTCATCGTGCGTGGCGAATTCGCGCCCATCCGGCGGCTTGCAGAGGAACTCGACAGGCAGTCGGCCGAACGCCCGACGTTGCTGCCCCGGCATGACCTGCCGGAGGAAATCGCGCCTTTCGTCGACGCCATCAACCGGCTCCTTGCACGCGTCGACACGATGATCGCCGAGCAGCGCCGGTTCGTCGCCGATGCCGCGCATGAGCTGCGCACGCCGCTCACGGCGCTTGCGCTCCAGGCGCAGAACCTCGCCCAGGCAACGTCTCCGGCCGACATGCGCGAGCGCCTGGTCCCTCTCCAGGCGGGAATCGAGCGGGCGCGCAGGCTGACCGTGCAGCTGCTCGACCTGGCGCGGCTCCAGGCCAGCGAAGCGGCATGGACCGACGTCGACGTGCAGGCATTTGCACGCGAGCTGATCGCCGAATTCCATCCCGTGGCCGAGGCGGCTGGAATCGACCTGGGCATGGAGGACGCCGGATTGAAGTCGATGCGGTCCGATCCGCGGGCGCTCGGCCTGATCATCCGCAATGCGCTGGAAAACGCGCTCAAGTACACACCGCGTGGCGGCGAAGTGACGCTGCGTTTGCGGCGCGATGGCAACCAGGCCCTGATCGAGGTGGTCGATACCGGCCCGGGCATTCCGGAGGCGGAGTTGCGGCACGCCTTCGACGCCTTCCATCGGCTGTCGACTGGGGGGGAAGGCAGCGGCCTGGGGCTGGCGATCGCGCGCGAAGCCGCAGTCCGATTGGGTGGGGTGGTGACGCTCAACAATACGCCGAACCATGCCGGACTCGTGTTTGGCTACGTGCAACCGGTCGAGCAGAACGGTCGGAGCGGCCCGCCTGTGCGCGAATCTTCGAGTGATTGAATCCCCTGCGCGTGCAGCAGTTCGGCGTCCCGAGTGGCTTAGTTCAAGTCCAGTTCCTTTACCACTTCCTGCACCAACACCCAGGGCGCGACGACCACCGCCCAGAACATCGGTTGGCGCGCATGCCAGTCCTCGGCGTCACTCAGTTCGGCGCGGGCGATGCGGCCATCGGCCAGCCATGCCTGCACGGTCGCGGCGTTGTTCTCGGCAACGTGCAGGGCGGTGTCGACGAGGTCCATGCCGGTGGCGACCTTGATGACGTCGCCGCGCGCGAAGTAGCGTTCGAGTTCGGGCCAGGTGAGCTGGGCGGTTTCGAGGTTGAGCTTGGCGCGGAGGATGTCGCTGGGGGTCATGGCGCGATGCGAGTTACAAGTTACAAGTGAAACGCTAGCGGGATTTGCCGCCGCCACGGCGCTGGCTGAGGGGGTGCTTGGGCACCTGCGGCGGACGGCCGCGGCTGGCGGGGGCGGGCTTGCCCGATGTCGGTTTGGTGATGCCGGATTTATCCGCGCCCGCTTTGGCTGGCATGGGTTTGGCCGCATGGGGCTTGGGCGAACCGGGTTTGCCGGACGCCGGCTTGGCGCGGCCGCCTTCGGCGCGCGGGGTGCGCGTGCCTTCCGGTTGCTTGCCGGTGCCGGCAGGCTGATACGACGGGATGAGGTGCTTCTTGCTGTTGCCGATGAGGTCTTCGCGGCCCATTTCCTTCAGCGCCTCGCGCAGCAGCGGCCAGTTGTCCGGGTCGTGGTAGCGCAGGAAGGCCTTGTGCAGGCGGCGCGTGCGGCCCTGGCGCACCACCGGCACGGCCTCGGCCTTGCCGCCGAGCACCTTCTTCAGCGGGTTCTTCTCGGTATGGTACATGGCCGTCGCCAGCGCCATCGGCGTCGGCAGGAAGGTCTGCACCTGGTCGAGGCGAAAGTCATGCTTCTTCAGCCACAGCGCGAGGTTGAGCATATCCTCATCGGTGGTGCCGGGATGGGCGGCGATGAAGTAGGGGATCAGGTACTGCTTCTTGCCGACCGCCTTGGAGGCCGCTTCGAACATCTCCTTGAAGCGGTCGTAGGCGCCCATGCCGGGCTTCATCATCTTCGACAGCGGCCCGGCCTCGGTGTGCTCGGGCGCGATCTTCAGGTAGCCGCCGACGTGGTGCTGCACCAGTTCCTTCACGTATTCGGGCGAGCGCACCGCGAGGTCGTAGCGCAGGCCCGAGCTGATCTGGATCTTCTTGATGCCCCGAATCTGGCGCGCGCGACGATACATGTGGATCAACGGCGTGTGGTCGGTGTTGAGGTTCTCGCAGATGTCGGGGAACACGCATGACAGCTTGCGGCAGGCGTGTTCGATCTTTTTCGACTTGCACGCCATGCGGTACATGTTGGCGGTCGGTCCGCCGAGGTCGGAGATCACGCCGGTGAAGCCGGGCGTCTTGTCGCGGATCGCCTCGATCTCCTTGATGACCGAATCCTCTGAACGGCTCTGGATGATGCGGCCCTCGTGCTCGGTGATCGAGCAGAAGGTGCAGCCGCCGAAGCAGCCGCGCATGATGTTGACCGAGAAGCGGATCATCTCCCACGCGGGAATCTTGGCGTCGCCGTAGCTCGGGTGCGGCGCGCGCGCGTAGGGCATGTCGTACACCGCGTCCATCTCCGGCGTGGTGAGCGGGATTGGCGGCGGATTGAGCCAGACGTCGCGCTCTCCGTGCGCCTGCCGGAGCGCGCGCGCGTTGCCGGGGTTGGATTCGAGGTGGAAAACCCTTGAAGCATGGGCATACAGCACCGGGTTGTTCTTCACCTGGTCGTAGTCGGGCAGGCGGACCACGGTGCGGGCGCGCAATGCCTGCTTGGCGGCGAGCCGCTCGGCCTTCGGCACGATGCGGACCGGCGCGGTGCCTTCCGGCGTCTGCGCGGTGGGGCCGTTTGGCGTCATCGCGTAGGGATCGACGTGGGCGTCGATGGCGCCGGGGGTGTCGAGTTCGGTCGAGAGGACCTCGATCCAATTGTCTTCGGGCTTCCAGTCGTGCGGCACCATGAAGCCGGTGCCGCGCACGTCGCGGATCTCGTTGATCTTTTCGCCCTTGGCGAGGCGGTGGGTGACGTCGAGCAACGCGCGCTCGGCGTTGCCGAAGATCAGCAGATCCGCTTTCGAATCCGGCAGCACCGAGCGGCGCACGGTATCGGACCAGTAGTCGTAATGCGCGATGCGGCGCAGGCTGGCTTCGATCGAGCCGATGATCACCGGGGTGCCGGGGAAGGCCTCGCGGCAGCGCTGCGCGTAGACGGTGACGGCGCGGTCGGGCCGCCGGTTCGGTTCGGCGTTGGCCGTGTAGGCATCGTCGGAGCGGATCTTGCGGTCGGACGTGTAGCGGTTGACCATCGAATCCATGTTGCCCGCGGTGACGCCGAAATACAGCGTCGGCTGGCCCAGCGCGCGGAAGGCATCGGCCGAATGCCAGTCGGGCTGGCTGATGATGCCGACGCGGTAGCCCTGCGCTTCCAGCAGTCGCCCGACCAGTGCCATGCCGAAGCTGGGATGGTCGATGTAGGCGTCGCCGGTGACGAGAATCACGTCGCACGCATCCCAGCCGAGCGCGGCCATCTCGGCGCGCGACATCGGCAGGAAGGGGGCGGTGCCGAAGCGCGCCGCCCAGTGCTTGCGGTGGGAAAACAGGGCGTGGGTCATGGGGGGATTTTAACCGTGTACAAAAGCACAGGAGGGAACGGAGCAGAGTCTGCTCCGTTCCCTCCTGTCAGGAAACTGAAGAATAGACTCAGCGAATGCCCAGCAGTTCCACTTCGAACACCAGCGTGGCGTTCGGCGGGATCACGCCGCCGGCGCCGCGCGAACCGTAGGCCAGTTCCGGCGGAATGGTGAGCTTGCGCTTGCCGCCGACCTGCATGCCGGCCACGCCCTGGTCCCAGCCGGGAATGACCTGGCCGCGGCCGAGGTTGAATTCGAAGGGGTCGTTGCGGTCGACGCTGGAATCGAATTTCTGGCCGTTGGTGAGCCAGCCGGTGTAATGCACGGACACGGACTGGCCGGCGGTGGCGGTATCGCCGTTGCCGACGACGAGGTCTTCGATGATGAGTTCGGACATGATTTGGAGCCTGTCAAAAAAGCGGAAAACGGATTCTAACAGGTCGTCAGCGCCACTCGGCCGGCAGGAAGCCCGTGTCGGGATCGATGTCGAGGGGGATGGTAGTGACGCTGCTGGCGTCCGGCGGCGCATCGCGCAGCACGACCTGCGGGAAGCCCAGCACCACGGCGACCATGATGAGCTGGATGACGAGGAAGGGGATCGCGCCCCGGTAGATGTCACCCGTGCGGATGGACCGGGGGGCGACGCTCTTCAGGTAGAACAGCGCAAAGCCGAACGGCGGGTGCATGAAGGCGGTCTGCATGTTGACCGCCAGCATCACGCCGAACCAGATCGGGTCGATGCCGAGCTTGTAGGCGATAGGTCCGACCAGCGGCACGACGATGAAGGCGATCTCGAAGAAGTCGAGAAAGAACGCCAGCACGAACACCAGCAGGTTGACCACGACGAGGAAGCCGAACACGCCGCCGGGTAGCTGGTTGAATAGGTGTTCCACCCAGACGTCGCCGTCGAGCCCGCGGAATACCAGAGTGAAGATGGTCGAGCCGATGAGGATGAAGATGACGAAGGTGGTGAGCCGCGTGGTGCTGTCCATCGCCTGCGTCAGCTGCAGGCGCGAGAGCCGGCCGCGCGCCAGCGCCAGCAGCAGGGCGCCGGCCGCACCCATCGCGCCGCCTTCGGTGGGGGTGGCGACACCGATGAAGATGGTGCCGAGCACCAGGAAGATCAGCACCAGCGGCGGCAGCAGCGTGGTCAGCACGCGCAGTAGCAGGGCGGTGCCGTGCAGCGTGCGCGCGCTGGCCGGCAGGGCGGGTGCGGCGTGCGGCCGGAAGATCGTTACGGCGAACACATAGGCCAGATACAGGGCGACCATGATCAGACCGGGCAGCAGCGCGCCTTTGTACATGTCGCCGACCGAGGCGCCGAGCTGGTCGGCCAGCACGATCAGCACCAGTGACGGCGGCACGATCTGCGCCAGCGTGCCGGAGGCCGCGATGACGCCAGTCGCCAGACGCTTGTCGTAGCCATGGCGCAGCATGACCGGCAGCGAGATCAGGCCCATGGCGATGACCGTTGCGGCGACCACGCCGGTGGTGGCGGCCAGCAGGCCGCCGACCAGAATCACCGCATAGGCGAGGCCGCCGCGCACCGAACCGAACAGCTGACCGATGGTGTCGAGCAGGTCCTCGGCCATGCCGGAGCGCTCGAGAATCAGGCCCATGAACGCGAAGAAGGGGATGGCCAGCAGCGTGGGGTTGGCGACGATGCCGTAGACGCGCTCGGGCAGCGCCTGCAACAGCGAGAGATCGAAATGCCCGGCGGCGATGCCGATGCCGGCGAACAGGAGGCCGTTGGCGGCGAGCGCGAATGCCACCGGATAGCCCAGCAGCAGGAAGGCCACCAGGCCCAGAAACATCAGCGGCGCCATGTTGCCCAAATCAGACTTCCTCTTCCGGCGCTTCGTGGGGCAGCACGAGTTGCCCCGACAGCACGCCGATGCGCTTGATGACTTCGGCGATGCCCTGCAGCGCGAGCAGGGCAAAGCCTGCGGGCAGCAGCAGCTTCACCGGCCAGCGCACGAGGCCGCCGGCGTCGGGCGACATTTCATGGGTCGCCCAGGCTTCGATGAACATCGGCCAGGCGAGCCAGGCCAGCAAGCCGGCCATCGGCAGCAGGAACAGCAGGCCACCGGCGAGGTCGATCCAGGCCTGGCCGCGCGGGCTCAGGCGGTTGTAGAGAATGTCGATGCGCACGTGGCCGTTGTGCTTCAGGGTGTAGCCTGCCGCCAATAGGAACATCGCGCCGAACAGGTACCACTGGATTTCCAGCCACGCGTTCGAGCTTTCGCCGAGCGCATAGCGGGCGAGCGCGTTGCCCGCCGAAATCAGGGTGGCGACGAGCACCAGCCAGATGACGAGGCGGCCGATGCGTTCGGTCAGCGCGTCGATCAGGCGGGCCAGTGCGAGCAGGGCCTTCACAGCGCGCCGGCCTCCTTGAGGAATTCATCCAGCCGTTCGGCTACCACGCGGTAGCCGGCGGCGTTGGCGTGGATGGGATCGGACTTGAGACGGTTGTCCTTCAGCACCTCGTTGAAGACATCGTCTTCCAGAGGCAGCTTCATGTCCTTGGCGACGCGTGCATAGAATGCCGGCGCGCCGCCGAACAGCTTCGGTTCGGGTACGCCGATCAGCACGACGTCGGCGCCGCTGGCACGGATGGTCTGCACCAGCAGGCGCAGATTGTTTTCGGTCGTGGCCTCGGGCTGCTTTCTCAGCATGTCGTTGCCGCCCAGGCACAGCAGCACCAGCCGCGGCTTGTATTCGTCCAGCACGGCGGGCAGGCGTTGCAGCCCCGTGGTCGTGGTGTCGCCGGGCACGCCGGCGTTGATTACCGTGTGGCCGCTGAGGGCTGCCAGCACGGCAGGGTAGGCCGTCTCGTCGCTGGCGCCGGTGCCGTGGGTGAGGCTGTCGCCGAAGGCGACGATGACGTCGTGCGGGCTGAGCTTCGGCAGCGTTGGCGCGCGGCCGCACGCGGCGAGAAAGAGAACGGCAACAAGCGCAAGGACATAGCGCCGCACCACAGTGGTGCTCCGATCCACTACGGGCTGAAGCCCGTGTGGAGTCGTATGGGCTGCCAGCATCTAGTTGCCGGCCACCGTCATGTGGTCGATCAGGATGGAGCCGACCTGCTTGGAACTGCGCCGCTCGATGTCCTTGCCGATGGCGACGATGCCCTTGAACATCGCGGCCAGGTTGCCGGCGATGGTGATTTCCTCGACCGGGTACTGGATCTCGCCGTTTTCCACCCAGAAGCCGGCGGCGCCGCGCGAATAGTCGCCGGTCACCATGTTGGCGCCGTGGCCGAGCAGCTCGGTGACCAGGAGCCCCGTTCCCATCTGTTTCAGCAGCCCGTCGAGGTCGTGCTCGCCGGGCGTGACGATCAGGTTGTGGCTGCCGCCGGCGTTGCCGGTGGTTTTCATGCCGAGTTTCTTCGCCGAATAGGTCGACAGGAAATAGCCCTGCAGCACGCCGTCCTTGACGATGTCGCGGTCGAGACAGGCCACCCCTTCGCTGTCGAAGGGCGCGCTGCCGAGGCCAGCCGGCATCAAGGGCGTCTCGCGGATGTTGACCAGCGGGGCGAACACCTGCTGGCCCAGGCTGTCGAGCAGGAACGACGACTTGCGGTAGAGACTGCCGCCCGACACGGCGGCGACGAAGTTGCCGATCAGGCCGGTGGCGATCGGCGCCTCGAACAGCACCGGACAGGTGCGGGTGTCGAGCTTGCGGCCGTTCAGCCGGCGCACCGTGCGGGTGCCGGCGATACGGCCGACGGTTTCGGCGGAATCGAGATCGGCGGCGTTGCGAGCGCTGGTGTACCAGTAGTCGCGCTGCATCGCGCCCTTGTCCTCGCCGATCACCGCGACCGACATGCCATGGCGCGAGCCCGCATAACCATTGCAGAAGCCGAGGCTGTTGGCGTAGATGAATTGCGAGGTGTGGAGGCTGACGCCGGCGCCTTCGGAGTTGGTCAGCCGCTTGTCCACCGCCAGCGCCGCCGCTTCGCAGGCCTGGGCGCGCTCGGCCGCCTCTTCCACGGTGAGCGCCCAAGGATGGTAGAGGTCGAGGTCAGGCACGTCCTTCGCCAGCCGGTCGGCGTCGGGCAGCCCCGCCGCTTCGTCCTCGGCGGTGTAGCGGGCAATGGTCAGCGCCTTGTCGACCGCGCTTTTCAGTGCCGCCTCCGACAGGTCCGAGGTCGAGGCGTGGCCGCGCCGCTGGCCGATATAAACGGTGACGCCGGCGCCCTTGTCCTTGTTGTATTCGATGGTTTCGATCTCGCCCTGGCGTACGCTGACGCTCTGTCCGACACCCTCGGAAATCTCGGTGTCGGCGGCGGTGGCGCCCTGTTTGGCTGCATGCTCGATGACGATCCGGGACAGGGCCATGAGCTGGTCGCGGGTATAGCTGAATTGGGAGCGGGACATGTCGGCTTATTGAAGGAAAAGGGGGCGTAAAGGGTTTTGGTTCGGCACGTTTGGGCGACAGAAACTACAATGACGATAATAACAGTAACCGAAAGTCCCACCGTGCGCCTGATCGACCCTGATGCCGAACTGGAATTCGACCCCGACGAGGTCTACGATGGCCCCAGCAAAAGCCATAAGAAACGCGAGGTTGAGGCCTTGCAGGCCCTGGGTGAAATCCTGGTCAAACTGCCGGATGCCCAGTTCAAACGCATCGAGCTACCGGAAGAACTGCGTGCCGCCGTGGCCGACTGCCGCAAGATCACCCAGAACGGCGCACTGCGCCGGCAGAAGCAATATATCGGCAAGCTGATGCGCTCGGTCGATCCGGTGCCGATCCAGGCGCAGATCGACGTCTTCAATGGCGTGTCTGCGGCGGAAAACGCCAAGCTGCACCAAGCCGAGAAGTGGCGCGAGAAGCTCATCGCCGACAACGAGGCGCTGACGCTGTTCCTCAATAATTATCCCGATACCGACGCCACGCATCTGCGGCAGCTGATCCGCAATGCGCGCGACGAAGCCGCGCGCAACAAGCCGCCCAAGGCTTTCCGGGAAATCTTCCGGGTGATCCGCGAGGCCATGCAAACGAAATAAGCCAGGGGAGGCAGCATGTGGGGACGCATCGTCAAAATCGCCTTGAGCCTGCCGTTCCTGATCGCGGCCGGGTTGTTCGGACTGTATCTGGTCTTCGGGTTCTTTCTGGTCGACCCACTGGCGCAGAAGCTGCTGCCCTGGATCGGCGAGAACAAGCTCGCCAGCCAGCTGAGCGTGCGGCACGTCAAATTCAATCCCCTCACGCTGGAAGCCACCGTGGACGGTCTCAAGCTGGCCGAGCAGAACGGCGCGCCGCTGGCGAGTTTCGAGCGGCTGTATGTCAACCTCGATACCACCGGGCTGTTCCGCTGGGCCTGGCGCATCCGGGATATCGAGCTCGATCAGCCTCACGCCACCGTCGAGGTGCGTCCCGGCGGCACGCTGAACTGGGCGGCACTGATTGCCAAACTCAATGAAGACAAGACACCGCCGTCCGACACGATCGCGCGGGTGCTGATCGACCACATCCGGATCGGCGACGGCCACATCGTCTATACCGACGCGAATCGCGCAGGCAAGCCGTTCAACGCCGTGCTGGAGCCGCTTGGCATCGAACTCGATGGCCTGTCGACCCTGCCCGAGGATCGCGGCGATTACCAGATCGCGGCCAAGCTGCCGGCGCAGGGCGGTACGCTCAAATGGAAAGGCGACGTGGGCTTGAACCCCGTCGCGTCGAGCGGCGAACTGGGCCTGGAAGGTGTGCAGTTGGCCAAGCTGTTGCGGGTGATCAAGGGTCCGCGCAATTTCGACCTGCCGTCCGGCACGCTGGCGGCCGGCTTGCGCTACCGCTTTGCCATGGTGCGCGACAAAGCGGGCGAGGACGTGCCCTGGGTGCGGATCAACGGCGCCAACCTGATCGTGCAGAACCTGGCACTGGCGCCGCGCGACGGCGGCGCGCCGGTGCTGCAACTGGCCGAGGCGCAGGTCGGCAACGCAAATTTCGATCTGGCCACGCGTACGCTCGATGTCGCGAGCGTGCGTCTTGCCGGCGGCAAGCTGGCGGCCACGCGCGACGTGAAAGGCACGTTGGATTGGCAAACCCTGTTCGCGGCGGAGGAAGGTGCGGCAGCCCCCCCGCCGGCCGCATCCAAGGCCGCCGCGCCGATGGCGCCATGGAAAATCGGCGTCCATGAAATCAAGCTGGCCGACTGGTCGGCACGGTTCACCGACCAGGGGTTCGCCAGGCCGCTGGGTGTCACGGCCGAAGGCTTCGGCCTGACGGCGGCGCTGACAGGCGAGGTAGGCGCCACGGCCGCCATCGACGTGGGCCCGGTCGACGCCGCGTTGGGCTCGGTCCGTGTGCTGTCGGGCGCGCAACCGGTGGCGGAATTGCAGCGCGCCGCGCTGGTCAACGCCCAGTTGAAGCTGGCGGAAAAACAGCTGGCCATCGAAGCGATTGAATTGAGCGGTGCGAAAACCACCGTCTCGCTGGACAAGCAGAAGACGCTCAACTGGGTCGATATCCTGAAGAAAGCGCCCGGCGCGCCGGCCACTGCGCCAGCCAAGGCGGACACGGCCGCTGCGTCGCCGATGGATGTGCGGCTCGCACGCCTCGGTCTCGATGATGTCGAGGTCGGCATCGTCGACCAGTCGCCTGGCGTGCCGGTCAGGCTCGATGTCGCCAAGGGCTTCGTCACCCTGAAAGATCTCAGCCTGGATATGGACAAGGCCATTCCTTTGGAAGCCGGCTTCACACTCAAGCAGGGTGGCCGTTTCGATGCCAGCGGCACGGCCATCCCGGGCAAGGCATCGGGCAAGCTGGACCTCAAGCTCGCGGGACTGTCACTGAAGCCGTTCGCGCCCTACGTCAACCAGTTCGCCAAGCTCAACCTGCGTTCGGGCGACGCATCGACGCGCGGCAAGCTGACGTTCGCGCAGGTGAAATCGGGCATGAAGCTGGATTTCCGCGGCGGCTTTGCCGTGGACGATCTGGCCATCACGGAAGAGGAAACCGAGGAAGCCTTCCTCGGCTGGAGAAAACTGTCGTCTGACAGCCTCGACTTCAGGCTGGGGCCCAATCGGCTGAACATGAAGGAACTGGTGGCGCTGAACCCCTTCGGCAAGGTGATCATTTTCGAGGACAAGACGATCAACCTGCAGCGCATCCTGCGGACGCAGACATCGGGCAAGCCCGCTGCTGTGGCGGCCGCCAAGCCCAAGCCATCCGCCCAGGAGGATACGTTCCCGTTGAGCATCGACCGTCTGCGCATCGTCGGCGCCAATGCCGAGTTCGCCGATCTCTCGCTGACGCCGCAGTTCGGCACCCGCATGCACGATCTCGGCGGCGTCGTGACCGGTCTCTCGACCGATCCGGCGACCACCGCGCAGGTCGAACTCGACGGCAAGGTGGACGACTACGGGTCGGCCCGCGTGCGCGGCTCGATCCAGCCGTTCCGGGCGACCGACTTTACCGATCTCACGCTGGCGTTCCGCAATCTGGAAATGACGCGGCTGACGCCGTATTCAGGCAAATTTGCCGGCCGCCGCATCGATTCCGGCAGGCTCTCGGTCGATCTCGAATACAAGATCAAGGATCGCCAGCTGGCCGGCGAGAACAAGTTCGTCGTCAACAAGCTCAAGCTTGGTGAGCGCGTCGAGAGCCCCGATGCGCTGCATCTGCCGCTCGATCTCGCCATCGCCCTGCTGCAGGACAGCAATGGCATCATTGATCTCGACCTGCCGGTGTCGGGCAGCCTCGACGATCCGCAGTTCAGCTACGGCAAGATCATCTGGAAGGCGTTGGTCAATGTGTTGACCAAGTTGGTCACGGCGCCCTTCCGCGCGCTCGGCAAGCTCATGGGAATCAGCGCCGAGAAGATGGAGGCCGTCAACTTCGATCCTGGCAGCAGCGTCCTGCTGCCCCCCGAACAGGAGAAGCTCAAGGCCGTCGCCGAGGCGCTGGCCAAGCGCCCCGCGCTGACGCTCAGCCTGGCGCCCGGCTATGATCCCGAGGCCGACCGGCGCGCCCTGCAGGAACAGGCGATGCGCATGGAAGCCGTTGCAGTCGCGGGCATCAAGCTCGCCCCGGGCGAGGCGCCCGGCCCGGTCGATGTCAACAACTACAAGATCCAGACCTGGCTGGAAGACCGCTACGCGGCAAGCGCCGGCAAGGAGGACTACCAGAAACTGCGTGCCAGTTTCCAGGACAAGAATGCGGGTGCCGCCGCGCGCGTGATGGAAAGTGAAATGGTCGAGCGCCTTGCGCGCCGCTTCAAGACCCGCGACACAGGTCCCATTTCCGCTTTCCATGCCGAACTGCTGGAACGGCTGACCCGGCAGACGAAGATCGCCGACGAGTCTCTGCTCAAACTTGCACGGGCGCGCGGCCAGGTCATGCGCGATGCGCTGGTCAAGCTGGGGCTCGACGCCAGCCGCGTGGGTGTTTCCGAACCCATCAAGCAGACCGCCAAGGAGAAACTGGTGGAGAGCAAGCTGAATCTGGGCGCCGACGCAAAGCCCAAGGCCGAAGCCGCACCTGTCGCCACGCCCGCCGCCGCCTCGCCTTGATTCCGATTCAAGCGGGTCGGCGTTTCGTCGTTAAGGGTAGGCCTTCCTGCCTGTTGACCGTGCCATGACGTTTCGCCGAATCCGCATTCTCATCCTGTTGGGTATTCTTGCTGCCGCAGTCGGCCTGACCTGGTTGGAGCAGACCATGGTGCGCGCATGGGGTGGGCCCTTGGATGTGGCCGTCGTCCCGATCAACGGCGACGGCTCGACGCAGGCGGAGGACATGATCCGCGCGCTCAAGGCGAGCGATTTCGACGACATCGGTACTTTTCTGGAACGCGAGACCGCGCGCTATGGTGTGAAGCAGTCGCCGGCCGTGCAGATCAGCCTGCTGCCGGAACTGCATGAGCAACCACCGGCGCCGCCGCACGACCACAATGCGCTGAAAACGGTGTGGTGGAGCCTGAAACTGCGGTGGTGGGTGTATCGGCAATCGGGTGAATGGTTGCCGCAGCTGGGCCGGATCAAGCTGTTCGTGCTGTATCACGCGCCGCAGGATGGCGTGCCGCTGGCGCATTCGCTGGGATTGCAGAAAGGCCTGATCGGCGTGGTGCATGCCTTCGCCGATCCCCGGCAGACGCGGCAGAACAACATCGTCATCGCGCACGAGCTGTTGCATACGCTGGGGGCGACCGACAAGTACGACACCGAGGGCCGGCCGATTTACCCGCAGGGCTACGCCGAACCGGAGCGGCCGCCGCAGATGCCACGCCACGAGGCGGAAATCATGGCGGGCCGGCTGGTGGATGCCGCGGGCCGGCTGGTGATGCCACCCAGTCTCGACCAATGCGTGATCGGCGCCATGACGGCGCATGAAATCAATCTCGACGAAGGCTTCAAACGGCGCTACGCGTCACCCTAGAGCTGGCGCTGCTGCGCCAGGCGTGCCAGGCCGTAGTGGATGAACGCCAGGGCGGCAAATACCGGACCCAGCAGGTTCAGCAAGGGAACGAACTGCACCAGTCCGGTCAGCACCCCCAATCCCCACCAGCCGCTGCGCGCGTTCTTGAACAGCGCCGCCATTTCGGCGGCGCTCGCGTGCTCGGCGATCGCGTCGTAGCGGAACAGACGCTGATTCAGGTAGGCTGCGGCCGCGAAGGGCACGATTACGCCGACGCCGATGAGCCACAGCGGCAGCGTCACCACCCACAGGACGACGAACACGATCATCGCGATCAGCGCATTCCACAGGCTGCCGACGAAGCTGCCGCCGTTTTCGCGCTTGAGTTCCGGGTAATGGCGTTCGGCCACGATGCGGATCAGTGCGGTCATGCCGAACAAGGCGGTGATGACGAGGGCGGTGAGATAGACCAGGGGGACGTAGAACAGCACATGCAGCAGGGCCTGGATGCCGTTGGCGATCCATACCGGCTCGAGACCGGTCAGCCAGGTCTGGATGCCGAGCTTGTCGAGCCCCAGCGCGATCCAGCCGGAAAAGGTGGTCCAGAACGTCACGGCCAGCACCAGCCAGAGCAGGCCGGCCGCCAGCATCGGCCAGATCACCACCCACAGCACCCGCGGCTGGAACAGGTCGCGTAGGGCGCGCACCAGCGAGTCGAGTACGGTTGTCATACCGATGGCCTCAGGGCCGACTTGGGACGAAATACGTCGATCGTCCCCGCCCGGGTGTCGAGATACGGCCCGCCGATGAGATCGATGCAATAGGGCACAGCGGCGAAGATGCCGTCGAGCGTTTCCTTGATCGCCTTGGGTTGCCCCGGCAGATTGAGGATCAGGCTGCCGCCGCGCGTGACGCCGACCTGGCGCGACAGGATCGCGGTGGGGACGTACTTCAGCGACACTGCGCGCATCGCCTCGCCGAATCCGGGCAGCACCTTGTGCGCCACGGCGAGCGTGGCCTCGGGCGTAACGTCACGCGGCGCCGGCCCGGTGCCGCCGGTGGTGAGGATGAGCGAACAGTTTTCGGTATCGGCCAGTTCGATCAGCGTCGTCTCGATCAGCGCCTGCTCGTCGGGAATCAGACGGGTGACGAATTCGACGGGATTGAGCAGCACGTCGCCGAACCAGGCTTCGAGTGCGGGCAGGCCCTTGTCTTCATAGACGCCGCTGCTGGCGCGATCGCTGATGGAAACCAGGCCGATGCGGACGGAATCGTGGGTCATGTGGTCATAAAAGAGGGTTGCGCAAGTCCCCGAATTTATCAGAATGCGGGGAATGAAGATAAAGGAGACCGGGATGAACCTGATCAGGATGGTGGCGGCGGCAGGCTGTTTGTGGACGACTGCGGTACTGGCCGACCCGCCCCGGGGTTACCCGTTTGTCGATTTCGATGCCGGCCTGAAGGCGGCGCACACGAGCGGCAAACCGATATTTCTCTATTTCGGGCGCTATGGCTGCGCCTGGTGCGAACACACCAACAAGACGACCTTTTCCGACGCGGCACTGAAAAAACTCTATAGCGACAACTATGAGCTGGTGTATGTCGACGCCGAATCGGGCAAGCGGCTGACGCTGCCCTCCGGCGAGCGCATCACCGAGGCCGAACTGGGCGCACGCCTGCAGGCGTTTGCCACGCCGCTGTTCGTCTACATGACGCCGCAAGGCGACAAGATCATGCAGGTCCCCGGTTTCAAGACCGTGCAGGATTTCCGCGATTTCGACCGCTACGTGCGTGGCGGCTATTACAAGCAGAAGACCCTGCTGCAGTTCCTGGACGGCAAGTCGTGAGGTCGGCGCTCCTGCTACTGGCCGTCCTGGCGGGCAGCGCGCATGCAGCCTGGCAGTGGAGCGAGCCGCTGACCGTCAACTCGGTGCGCGGCGCGAAGATCTACCCCCATATGGAATCGGCCAACCGCCACAACGTGGCGGTATCGGGCACGACCGTCGGCGTGGTGTGGGAAGACAACCGCAGTGGCAAGCCGCAATGCTATCTGGCGATGAAACCGGCGACTGCAGCAGGTTTCCAGCCGGAAATCCGACTGAGCCAGACCGAGTGCTACGAGCCGGTCGTGGTCGCATTGGACGGCGGGCGCTTCGTGGCGGCCTGGGAAGAGGCGGGCAAGGTCCATGCGCGGCTGCTGCCCGGTGACGCGACATTGAATTTGGCGGCCGCCGAAGCGGGCCAGGTCACGCTGGCAGCGGGAGCTGGCCGGCTGTACGCGGCCTGGGCCGAACAGGCCGGACGGTTCCGGCGCATCGTCGTGTCTCGGCTGGACGCGACGGCCGGCACGCTGCGGACGGAACCTGCGCAGCCGGTCGAGGCAGCCATGCCGACCGACGAGCAGGGCTGGCCCGCGCTGGCCGTGGCGGGCGACGGCAGCGTGACCGTGGCGTGGGAGGATCGTCGCGATCATCACACCGTGCCGCTGACCAGCCACAGCAGCGATGGCCACAGCTTTTCGCCCCCGGTTCGCCTGAGCGACCTGCCGAAGGGCGGTGGGCTGGGCCGCTCACTGGGATTGGGCGCGGGCACGGGCGCGATGCGGCCGACGCTGACGGCCTGGGGGGCGCAGGGCATCGTCGCGGTCTGGCTCGACAAGCGCGACTTCCTGTCTGGCTACGACGTCTATGCGGCATTCGACCCGGGCACGCGCCAATTCGGCCCTAATATCAAGGTGCAGGACAGCTTCGGCGACAACATGGCACAGTGGCACGCGCAGATCGTCGGCAGCGCCGACGGGCGATTGCTGGCGTTATGGGACGACGCGCGCGACGGCACGTCAGATGTATGGCTGGCCGACTGGGACGGCACGGCATTCGGCGACAACGTGGCGGTCCCGGGTGCAGCCGGCCCTGGTGTGCAGTCCGATCCGGCCGCCGCGCTGGATGCCGCAGGCGGGCTGCACGTGGTCTGGCTGGAACAGGATGAACAGGCCGGTGCGCGCGTTCGTTATGCGCATGCCGTGTGGAAGTAAGACGCCGGTGGGGTGCCCTAGATCCAGCCGCGCTGCTTGAGCCGCCGATACAGCACCAGGACGGCCGCACCGGTCAGCGCCAGCAAGGCCGGATAGGCCCATGGCCATTTCAATTCGGGCATGCCGACGAAATTCATGCCGTAGAGGCTGAACACCACTGTAGGCAAGGCGAGCAGCGCGCCCCAGCCGGCCAGTTTCTGCACTGATTCATTCTGCTTCACCGACAGCGAGGCGAGATGGAACTGCATGGCGTCGGATGTCGAGGCGCGCAGGCGGTCGATGGCAGCCGACACCCGGACCGCGTGGTCGTGGATGTCGCGGTAGTAGGCCTTGAGCTCCCGGGTGGACAACTCGGGGTGCAGGCGAACGAGGTTCTGTGAAATTTCCTGCATCGGTTCGGTAGCGTCGCGCAGGGTGGTCAGGTCGCGTTTCATTTCGTAGAGCTGTTCAAGCATGTCGCGTCCCGACTCGACGCCGCCCATCAACTGGCTTTCCAGCGAATGGAAGCGTTCCTGCATGCCTTCGATGACCGGCCTGAACTGGTCGACGATGAGATCGAGCACCAGATACAGCGCGTAAGGCGTGGCCGCCTTGAGCCCGTTGGGAAGGCGCTGCAGGCGGTCGCTCACGCGCTGGTAGCCGCCGCCGCTGTCGTGGCGGATGGCAACGACATAATTCCTGCCCACGAACAAATGCGTTTCGCCGAGTTCCAGACGTGCTTCCCATAGCTGGGCCGTGCGCACGGCTATGAAAATATGCCCGTCGTACTCTTCCAGCTTGGGGCGCTGGTGCGTGGAAATCGCATCTTCCAGCGCCAGCGCATGCAGGCCGAGTTCCTGGCCAAGGCGGGTGATGGTCTGGCTGTCCGGCGATTTCAGTTCGACCCAGATGAACCGGTCCAGCTGCCCGACATGCTCGCTGATGTCATCGAATGCGATGGGTTGGGCTTTGGAATCGGCGAAGAGGAGGCAGTTGATGGTGAACTCCAGCAGCGGGTGACAGTCGTGATTCTAGGGCGTGTCCATGTGGATGGCAGGCGGATTCAAGATCGGCAGGCTTTGTCCGTCATTGTGGGGGGCCGTGCATCTCGCCCCCGTTTTGTTATTGCCCGGCTCGAAGCTGCGCTCGCCACACAATAACAATTGTCGTTCGAATAATAAATCATGGGAGACAACATGAGGAGAACAGGGATGTGCCTGGCCTTGCTGCTGGGTGCGGCATGCCAGGCTGCGCCGCCTGCACCCTATGCGTTCGGCGTGCTCAACCACCGGAGCCTGCAAGCGACCGCAGCGTACTGGAACCCCATCCTGACCTACGTGTCGGCCCGCTCGGGGGTACCGCTGGAACTGCACATCGGGCGCACCGCGAATGAAACCACCGACCGCGTGGTCGCGGGGAAGCTGGATTTTGGTTGGCGTGTCCTGGCCAGGCAGGATACGCAGGGCATCCGCGGACAGGTGGTAGTGCTCGACCGTTCGCCGGTCACCACATTGCACGAACTGGCCGGCGAGCCGGTGGCCTTCGCGAATCCGTATGGCCCTACCGGGTATTACCTGCCGATGGATATGCTGCTGCGCGCAGGCGTCAACGTCACGCCGTTGTTTGCTGGAAACCAGGAGGCGGCGATGGGGCAGCTGGAATCGGGCCAGGCGGTGGCGGCTGGCGTAAACAACCAGGTCATGGCCGATTTCGCCCAGCGTCGCCGATTGAAATACCGGGTGCTGGCCGAGTCCAAACGCTACTTCGACCTCGCCGTGATGGCGTCGCCGCGGATCAGTGCGGCAGACGGCAAAAAAGTCAGGCAGGCCTTTATCGACATGGCAGGCGACCCGGAAGGGCTGCGCATATTGCAACAGGCGGCACAATCACTCGGGTTGTCGAGCGTGCGGGGATTTGTCGCGGCGGAAGACCGCGATTATGCCAATTACAGGGCGTTCTTCAAGAAAACGCGGGTGCCGCTGAATGAATGACCTGCAGGCGGTGCGCCGCACGCCTTACAGTCTGCATGCGCGTATCCTGGGCACGGTGTTCGTACTGGTCATGGTGATGTATCTGGTGGCCCTGGCGGTGCTGGGCCTGCCGCTCACGGAACGCGCGCAGCAGCATCTCGATGTGACGGCCGAACGCGAACTCAGCGCGATCAAGACGGCGATCCAGGATCAGGCGCTGTTGCGCGACTACCCCGCGATCGAGCAGGCGATCAAGGCGCGCGTGGACCATTTCCACACCCTGAATGTCCGATTCACCACTCGCCAGGTGACGTTCGAGGCGGATACGCCGCCCGAACCGCCGCCTTATCCCGCCTGGTTCGCTGCGCTTCTGGATATCCACGAGCCGCATAGGCAATCCGAGCTCATCGTAGGCGGCGCATCCTACGGCATGGTTTCGGTGGCACTGGACGACACCGCCACTATTCAGGGCTTGTGGGCGCTGGCGATGCGCTTCACCCTGCTGGCGATTGGCAGTCTGGTTGGCGTCATGCTGCTGCTGCGCTGGCTGCTGCAGGTCAATCTGCGTGGTCTGCATGCCCTGCGAACGGCCGCGAAATCGATCGAATGCGGCGATTTCAATGCGCGTGTCAGCCTGGCGCATGGTTCGCCGCTCGAAGTGCGCGAAACCCAGCTGGTGTTCAACCGCATGGCCGATCATGTCGGTCGGCTGGTGGCCGAACTGGAACGTGAGCATGGGGAACTGCTGGTTGAGAAAGAGCGGCTGCGGGTGACGATCGAATCCATTGCGGATGCCGTGGTGGTCACCGATGCGGAGGGATGCATTGCGTTCCTCAATCCCCGGGCGGAAGAACTGACCGGCTTCAGCAGCGCCGATGCACAGGGCAGACAGGTCTCCGAGGTGCTGCCTCTGGTCGATGAGAACAGCGGTGCGCCCGTAGCCAATCCACTCGAGCAGGCACTGCGTTGGAATACGGTCGTCGGTCCGGGCAGCCATGCGGTAATCCGCCGTCAGGATGGCGCAACGATAGCGATCAGCGATACGGCAGCACCGATCCGTTCCGGCGACGGCAAGATCCAGGGCGGCGTGCTGGTGTTCCAGGATGAGACCGAGCGGCGCAGCCTGATGCAGCGACTGGCCTGGCAGGCGGAACGTGACTATCTTACAGGGCTGTGGAATCGCCGCTCGATGGAGGACAAGCTGAACGAGGCTTTGCATGGCGTGCAGCAGGCGACACGGCGCGGCATTTTCTGCTACATCGACCTGGATCGGTTCAAGCTGGTCAACGATACCTGCGGGCACCGTGCAGGCGACGCCTTGCTGCAACGTCTGACCGCCATCATGGCGCGCTGTGCGGAAGGCAAAAACCATTATCTTGCGCGGCTGGGCGGCGACGAGTTTGGCCTGTTGTTCATCGATAGTACGCTGCCCGCTGCGCTGGACCACATACAGGGCCTGCGTGACGAAATCGGTCGTTTCCGCTTCGAGTGGGACGACAAGGTGTTTCGCCTGGGCGTGAGTTTCGGCGTGACCGAATTGCACGCGGACATGACCGATGTCGGCGAGATCCTGGCACAGGCCGACACGGCCTGCTACCACGCCAAATCGCTCGGCGGCAACGCGATCCAGGTCTACGAAAAAACCCATCCCGCCCTGCGGAAGATCAATGACGAGATGCAATGGGTGGGCGCCATCACCAAGGCATTCGAGGCGCACCGGTTTATGCTGTATCGCCAGCAGAAAGTGGCCTTGTCACCAGATGCTTCGACGTCGCACTACGAGATCCTGTTGCGCCTGCGTGGCGAGGATGGCGCGATCATCTCGCCCGGTGAATTCCTGCCGGCAGCCGAGCGCTACGGGCTGGCACCCAGCTTCGACCGCTGGGTGATCCGCAATTTCTTCGCCTACCTCGACACGCATCCCGAGGATGACGCCTGTTATGCGATCAACCTGTCGGGGCGCAGTCTGAGCGATCCAGGCACGGCCGATTTCGTCCTCGAAGAAATCGGCCAGTATCATTTCGATCCTTCGAGGATCAGCTTCGAGGTGACCGAAACCGCCGCCATCGACAGCCTGGATTCGTGCGAGCAGCTGATCCTGGCGCTGAAGTCGCATGGCATCCTGTTCGCGCTGGACGACTTCGGCAAGGGGCAGTCATCATTCGGCTACCTGAAGCGCCTGCCGGTGGCTTACCTCAAGATCGACGGCGAATTTGTGCGCGGCATGGACCACGACCGCGAGAAGCTCGCCATCGTCAAGGCCATCCATACGCTGGGGCACGAACTGGGCAAGCAGACCATCGCCGAACAGGTCGAAACCGAGGCCGAGCTGAACTGCCTGGAAGAAATGGGGGTGGACTTCGTACAGGGCTATCTGCTGCACCGGCCGGCGCCGCTGCTGGTCAACTGACGCTGAATCGTCCGGCATCACCGGCAATGGCGTGTTGTTTCAGTGATACGTTTGCATGGTTTGACGAAGAACGGATAGAGAAGAGGACTCGTTTTGAGGATATGCCAAGTCATCGCCAGCTATGGTGAAGGTGGACTGGAAAAACACGTACGCGAACTGACGCAGCAGATTCTTGCGGCTGGCCATGAAGCAATCGTCCTGGGCGATCGACGGTTCCTGGTGACGTTGCCTGAAGAGGCGCGACAGGTTCCGGTGCATTTCAGTCTGAGTCGCCGCAATCCCCTGTTGCTGCTCGAATTGCTCGTCAAGCTGCGAGCTTGCCGCTGCGATGTGATCCATGCCCAGGCCAACAAGGCGGCCAGCCTGGTGGCTTCTCTGAAGCCGTGGTTGCGCAGTCCAACCATAGGGACGTTGCACAACATGAAACGTGATGTCGAGGCGTTCCGGAAACTGGATCATGTCGTCACTGTGAGCCGGCATCTCGCCCGGTCTTTCCCCGCGACGCAGGCCTCGGTTATCTACAATGGCGTCGACCAGCCAGGTTTCGAGAAGATCGATATCCGGGGGATATATCAGTTGCCCGCCGATCTCCCCGTCCTATGCGCCGTCGGTAGACTGGTGACTGCCAAGGGATTCGATGTGCTGCTGGATGCCATCGACGGATTGCCGGTCAGCCTTGTGATAGCGGGAGAAGGGCCCGAGCGCCCCGCCCTGCAGCAACGCGTGGCGAACTTGACGTCCGCGGCCAATATCCGTTTGCTGGGCCATAAGGACAATATCCCTTCCCTGATGGCTTCGGCAGACGCAGTCATCATCGCTTCCAGACGAGAGGGGTTTTCCTATGTGTTCAACGAGGCTTTGTTTTGTGATGTGAAAATAGTATCCACCGATGTTCCCGTTGCGAACGAAGTGCTGCCTCCCGAGTTGATCGTTCCGGTCGGCGATGCTGCGGCGCTTCGGGAAAAATTGATCAGTCTTCTCGACAATGGGGAGGGGTGGGAACGCATGATGCATGCACCGCGGCAGTTTGCCCGCGAGCGCATGACCAAACGGGCGATGGGCCTAAGCACCTTGGCGGAGTATGAGAAATTACTGACGCCGAAGCCATAGGGAATGCCTAAGGGCAATCGAAGGCAAAACCCGCATGGACCCGCGTCACTTCCTGCAGATCAAAACGGCAGCGCGAGACCGGGTGCGGCCTGGTGGATCACGCGGCGGAAATCGGCCTGGATCCGTTCCAGCGCTTCGTTCGTATCGGCTTCGAAGCGCAGCACGATCACCGGCGTGGTGTTCGACGGTCGTGCCAGGCCGAAACCATCGGCATACTCGACGCGCAATCCGTCGAGCGTGATGATCTCCCGGGCATCGGGGAAGCGCGCGGTTTTCTGCAGCGTATCCATCAGCGTGTAATGCTCGCCTTCGGCCATCTTGATATTGAGTTCGGGCGTGTTCACCGTGTCGGGCAGGCTGTGCAGGGTGGCATTGATGTCGGGCTGTTTGCTCAGGTATTCGAGCAGGCGCGCGCCGGCGTAGAGTCCGTCGTCGAAGCCGAACCAGCGCTCCTTGAAGAACACGTGGCCGGACATTTCGCCGGCCAGCAGCGCGCCGGTTTCCTTCATCTTCGCCTTGATGAAGCTGTGGCCTGTCTTCCACAGGAGCGGGCGGCCGCCGCGTTCGCGGATCCAGCCGAACAGATTGCGGGTGGACTTCACGTCGAAAATGATCTCGGCACCCGGGTTGCGGCTGAGCACATCGTCGGCGAACAGCATCAACTGGCGGTCGGGGAAGATGATGCTGCCGTCCTTGGTGACCACGCCGAGGCGGTCGCCGTCGCCATCGAAGGCGAGACCGATTTCGGCGTCGCTGGTTTTCAGCGCGGCGATCAGGTCCTGCAGATTCTTGGGCTGCGAGGGATCGGGGTGATGGTTGGGAAAGTTGCCGTCGACCTCGCAGAACAGCTCCTCCACCTGGCAGCCCATGTCGCGATAGAGTTTGGGCGCGAAGGCGCCGGGGACGCCGTTGCCGCAGTCGATGATGATCTTCATCGGCCGCGCGAGTTTCACATCCGATACGATGCGCGTGAGATATTCGCCCGCGATGTCGTGCTGGCGGTAGCCTCCGTCGCCGTGTGCGAGATCGTTGTTCACCAGTCGCTCGCGCAGCTTCTGGATGGCCTCGCCCGATAGCGTCTCGCCACCGAGCACCATTTTCAGGCCGTTGTAGTCGGGCGGGTTGTGGCTGCCGGTGACCATCACTGCGCTGTTGGTGCCGAGCTGGTAGGCGGCGAAATAGGTCATCGGCGTGGCGACCATGCCGAGGTCGACGACGCCGATGCCGGCCTTGCGGATGCCGCGCCCAAGCGCTGCGGCGAGATCGGGGCCGGACAGGCGGCCGTCGCGGCCGATGCAGATTTCGGTCTGGCTGCGCGCCACGGCCTCCGACCCGATGGCGTGGCCGATGGCCTCGACGATTTCCGGCGTGAAGGTCGTGCCGACGATACCGCGGATGTCATAGGCCTTGAAGATTTCCTTGGGGTATTCCACAACACGCTCCCTGTTTTCAGATGGATCGATTCTACCCGGGCTGTGTGTCGAAATGCTGCATCAATCGGCGTGGAAGCCAGTCGAGGTTGCCCGGGAACGGGCCGGAAGGGAAGGCGACGTGGCCACCGGTGGCTGGCTGTTCGAGCGTGACGGTCGGCGAGACTTCGTCTGGCGACGGCAAGGCCCAGGCCGGCAGGAACGGATCGTTTCGCGCGTTGATGACGAGTGTGGGGACTGCGATGGCGTGCAGCAGGGGTTTGGCGGAGACCTTCAGCCAGTAATCGTCGGCATCGCGAAAGCCATGCAGCCGGGCCGTGACCAGCGTGTCGAATTCGCGGAAGGTGGTGGCGGCCGCAATCGCTTTCGCATCCAGGGCGCCGGGAAAGCCGACGGCCTTGCGCAGGGCTTTCTGCTTCAGGGTGACGAGGAAGCGCGCGGTGTAGACACGGCGATTGAAACCATGATCGAGCGTGTGGCCGGCTGCGGCGAGATCGAGCGGCGCGGAAACGCCGGCGGCACGTTCGACCAGCGTACGTGCCGCTTCGCCCTGTTCGCCCAGCCATTTCAGCAGCGCGTTGCCGCCGAGCGAAACGCCGACGGCGTAAACCGGGGCATGGGCGTGCAAGGATTTGACGTGACGCAGCATGCGTTCGATGTCCCCGCTGTCGCCGGCAAAATAGGCGCGCGGCAACCGGTTGTCCTCGCCCGAGCAGCCGCGGAAATGCGCCACCACACCATGCCAGCCGCGCATCCGGGCATGGGCCATGAGGTCGCGCGCATAGTGACTGTCCGCACTGCCTTCCAGGCCATGGAACAGCACTACCACCGGCGCACCGGCGTGGCCGTCCACCCAGTCGAAATCGAGAAAGTCGCCATCCGGCAATTCCAGCCGTTCGCGCCGATAGGCTACCGGCGGAACGCGGATGAACAGGCTGCTGTAGATGGTTTGCAGGTGGCCGCCGGGCAGCCAGACAGGGGCGCGATAAGCCATGCTTTCCGGAAAGGACATGGCGCGGGGGTTAGCCAAATCGCTGCCGATCCTTCTTAATGCAGGACCACGGGCGGCGTGTGCGAGGGCGGCGTGCCGCCCACCTGGAGCGGCGAGGCGTGGTGCAGCACCATGCGCCAGCCGCCGTCGGCTTCCTTGCGGTAGACATTGGTCGCGAGTATGGGCGGGCGCGGTTCCGTCTCCTGGCCAATGACGAGGTATTCGCGAACGATACGGACGACCTGCGAGGTTTCGCGTAGCTGGTGGGCGATTTCCACCCGTACGCTGAACTGACCCGCGGCCTCGAACATGCTGCGCCAGCCGGCCGCTACGGCGGTACGCCCATTCAGCGGCGCGGCCAAGGGATGGATGCAGGCGATGCTGTCGTCGCTGGCCCAGACCGCCATCATGGCGTCAAGCGAGCGGGTCTCGAAAGCCGCGTAGAACGCGGCTTCGGCAGCTTCGGGAGTGGGAAACGTGGATTCGGACATGGTTCTCGAATCAGGACCTGCCGCCCCGGGCCAGGGACGACAGACCTAGTGATGGCTGCCGCTGGGCTTGCCTTTCAGGCGATAGAGCGTGCCGCAATACGGACACAGCGCATCGCCGCGCGCCTCGATAGGCAGATAGACGCGCGGGTGGGCACTCCAGTCGCTCTGCTGAGGCATCGGGCAATGCAGTGGCAGGTCGCTTTCGGTGATTTCGATGACGCGCTGGGTATTGTCGTGCCGCTCGCTCATGTCGCGCCCGCTTCAGACCGGGCTGAGCCAGTCGGTGTGGGCTGCGGCACGGCCATGCACGCAGTCGAAATACATCGCCTGCAGCCTGGCGGTGATGGGGCCGCGCGTGCCTTCGCCGATGGTGCGGTTGTCGAGTTCGCGGATCGGCGTGACCTCGGCGGCGGTGCCGGTGAAGAAGGCCTCGTCGGCGCAGTAGACCTCGTCGCGCGTGATGCGTTTTTCGACCACCTGCAGGCCGATCTCGCCGGCGAGCTGCACGATGGTGTCACGCGTGATGCCTTCCAGCGCGGCGGTGAGGTCGGGCGTGTAGAGCTTGCCGTTGCGGACCATGAAGAAGTTCTCGCCCGAGCCTTCGGCGACGAAACCGTCGACGTCCAGCAGCAGGGCTTCCTGGTAGCCGTCCATCTCGGCTTCCTTGTGGGCGAGGATCGAGTTCATGTAGTTGCCGTTGGCCTTGGCCTTGCACATCGTGATGTTGACGTGGTGACGCGAAAACGAGCTGGTCTTCACGCGGATGCCGTTGGTGATCGCTTCGTCGCCCATGTACGCGCCCCAGGGCCAGGCGGCGACGATGACGTGCACCGACAGGTTCTTCGCCGAGATGCCCATCGCTTCGGCGCCGAAAAACGCCATCGGGCGCAGATAGCCGGATTCGAGCTTGTTCTCGCGCACTACCGTCCGCTGTGCCTCGGAAATGGTGTCCTTGTCGAAGGGCAGCTTCATGCCGAGGATATGGGCCGAGCGGAACAGCCGGTCGGTGTGCTCCTGCAGGCGGAAGATCGCCGTGCCCTGTTCGGCCTTGTAGGCGCGCACGCCCTCGAAGACACCCATGCCGTAGTGCAGGGTGTGGGTCAGGACGTGGGTGGTGGCGTCGCGCCAGGGGACGAGCTTGCCGTCGTACCAGATGACGCCGTCGCGGTCGGCCATGGACATGGTGAAAATTCTCTAACGAATGGAAAACGCCAATCTTACCGGATTCCGGGCGAGGAAAAGCACCCGGCACGCAGCGGATGTTGCCGTTCAGGCTGCCTGGCAAGGCGGCTTCAGAGATAGGTTTTGGCTTCCTCGCCCGGATTGGGAAGCCCTGCCAGGCGCCAGGCCTCGCGCGGATTGGGGAACAGGTGTTGCATGCAGTCGGCTTCTTGCCCAATGAGGTGGCAGACATGGCTGAGCGCGGTGACAGTGTTGAACTTGGAGAACTCGCTCCGCAAGGCCTGGAGCAGGGCAAACTGCGCCTTGCTGAGGGGGCCGATGCCGTCGGTTTGGGCGATACGGTCGGCCAGGCTTTCATTCCACATGGCGGGATCGATCAGGAAACCGTCGAGATCGAAGACGGCGGTGCTGGATGAATCGAGCCGTGTATTCATGGCAACCTCCTGGTGTGGGGCGTGAGAATGTTAGGTATAGCACCCTGTCCGCAATCAGCCAGGCTTGAGCGGAAGTACCGATTCGGCCGGCTGCGGCCGGCCGAAGTGATAGCCTTGGGCATAGTCCACGCCAAGTTCCGTCACCCACCGAAGAATGGCCTCGGTCTCGACGTATTCCGCAATCGCCAGCTTGCCATAGCCGTGTATGGCCTCGACCAGGGCTCTTACGAACAGGCGATCGTCCTCGCTGTGATCCAGTGTGCGAATGAATGAGCCGTCGATTTTGACGAAATCCACCGGCAGATGTTTCAGGTACTGGAAGGTGGAAAAGCCCACGCCGAAATCGTCCAGCGCCAGCTTGCAGCCGAGCGTTCGAATGCCGGTGAGCAGGATTTCGGCATGCGTCATCTGGTTCAGGGTCGCTGTTTCGGTGATTTCCAGGATCAGCTGATGCGGCTGGACGCCTTGCTGCTCCAGCATGGCTTGCAACAGGGCAGGCAACTCGGGGTTGTCGAGGCTGCGGGCGGACAGGTTGACCGCAAGGTGCAGACCGGGCCGGCTTGCGATCAGAGAGATGGCATGCTGCAGCACCCACTGATCGATCTCCCGGATCAGCCCCGAGGCTTCGGCCGCAGCGATCAGCGGAGCGGGCGGCAGAATCTGCCCGTCCGGCGCCCGGACCCGCAGCAGCGCCTCATAGTGCACGGCCCGTCCGGCCTGGATCGACATGATGGGCTGGAGGAACAACGCCAGCCGGTTGTCGTGCAGCGCGTCGGTGATCAATGCAAGCTGCGACGTGCGGTCCAGCAGGCTTTCGCGGGTGCCGTCCCCCGGGTTGTAGAGATGCCAGTTGGAGCGGCCTTTGGCACGCGCCTGGGATAGTGCCAGATCGGCATGGCCCAGCAGGCTTTCCGTGGTGCAGTCGGGCTGGACTACGGCGATGCCGACGCAGGCGGTGGCGATGTGCTGGTCGCGGTCGCCCTTGCACAGAAAACGCGCAGTCTGCAGCAACTGGGCGTCCGGCAGGGGTTCGAAGTAGAGGGCAAACTCGTCGCCGCCCAGCCGTGCGGCCAGCTTGGGTGCCGGCTGCAGTTCGCGCAGCCGTTCGGCCATGTTCTGGATCACGGCATCGCCGGCGCTGTGGCCGGCCAGGTCGTTGATCGCCTTGAAATCATCCAGGTCGATCAGCAGGAGGGCGCCGCTCTTCAGTTCGGTCAGGGCGTGGGCCAGCCGCCGCTGGAAGCCCTGGCGGTTGTAGAGTCCGGTCAGCGTGTCGTAGTCGGACAGATAGCTGGCGCGAGCCTGCGCGCTCTTGAGTTCGGTCAGGTCCAGTCCCACCGAGAGGATCAGTGGTTCGCTGTCGCCTTTTGGGCCGATCAGCGAATGCACCCAGGTGATGTTGCGCAGGCCGTCGGGGGTGGCGAGCAGCGCCTCGAATCGCAGCGGCGCGGGGTCGTTGAGGAAATGGACGAGAAGCCGCGAACGCCAGTCGCGGCTTTCCTGTGGCGCGATCATCTGCTTGAAGTAGTCCTGCCCGATCAGCTGCTGCTCGGTGAGGCCGGTCAGGGTTTCCACGTAATGGTTGGCCATCCGGATCACGCCCTGGCGATCCTGGGTCAGGATCAGTGCCTGCGCCGTGTCCAGCAGGCCGGAGATGAAGTCGCGTTCGTGCGACAGGGTGTCGACCAGCTTGGCGAGATCGTTCTGCTGGCTGCGTGCGGCAGTGTCGAGCGATTCAAGCTGGCTGGCGAGCGTGAGCGCCGCTTTTTCCAGGGTGGAGAGTTCGTCGCCCGGTGCGATGTCGCGGAACTGCAGATGCTGGCGTGCGTCGCGCCAGCGGCCGTCGCCCAGCAATGGCAGGCCGGTGCTGACCCGGTTCATCCGCCGCATCAGCCAGGCGAGCGAAACCAGCAGCACGCCTTCGGCGAGGATGAAAACGGTCAGCCCCGTGACCAGATTGGTCAGGAAAGATTGCCTGATGGCGCGCTCGGCATCGGTTACGTCCTTGCGTGCAATGAAATACGGGGTATCGGGCGTACTCGCAAGCGGCTTCAGCTTTTGCCATACATAGGCCTTGCCTTTGCTGTGGGTCAGCGCCGATTCGATCTGCAGCCGTTGTGGATAAGGAACGAAATCCGCCTGGCCCACCATTGCCCCGATGTCCGGGGTGGTGGCGGCGATCAGCGCGGTTTTCTGCTGACGGTCGACTGCGACCGCCAGGTCGTGCCCGCTGCTTTGGCCAAACGTGCTCAGCAGGTTGGACAGGTCCATCGAGACTACCACCACGCCGGCGGTGCGGCCCTGGCGTAGCACCGGCGCTATGCCGTAAAACAGGCAGCGTTCGGCACAGTACAGGCCGCTGGCCGGATGTTCGTTCGAGAGCACCTCACCGAGCCGGGACGCGATCAATGCGTCGGGCGCCGGCATGCTGCCGAAACCGGTCAGCAACCGTCGACCGGCATCGTACAGGCGCAGGCTTTCGAATCCCTGGTTGAGGCTGAGCTGTTCCCAGTAAGGCTGCAGGGCGAAGCCGGCATCCAGATCGGGCGGGCCGCCATGACTGGCCACCAGAAAATCGGCCAGTGCCGATCCGGCATCCACCAGCTGGCGTTCGTTTTGTTGGATCAGGAAGCGTAGCAGCGCCTCGTTGCGGGTTGCGCTATCGAGGCGTGTCTGCTGGACTTCGCGGCGCAGGTTGGCGTCGTTGATCCAGGTGAGCGCCATCGTACCGATCGCCATGGCCAGCGTGAGCGGCAGCAGCAGCTTCCATTTCAGGCTGAGAAAGACGGGCGATCGCATGGCCTAGAACCGATAGGCTGCCTGCAGGAGCCACATGTTCCAGCGTTGTTCGCGGCTGAGAAAGACAGGGTTGTCCGGGCCCGGCAGCCAGCCGGTGCCATCGACATGGTGGAACTCCGCACGCAGCATCAGGTTCGGCGTGGTGTCCCAGCGCAGCCCCAGCGTCGTGTCGCGGGCAAACATGCTGTGGGCCGGCAGACCGGTGGCGGCGGCAAACAGACGACCGTCCTTGTCGTGCTTGTCCCGGTAGAAGACGTCATGGCGCAACATCAGTTCCCAGGCTGGCAGGAAACGCCATTCGCCCTGGAGATACCCCGCCTGGATGACCCGGTGGCTGTTGGGCAGGAACGGGCCGAAGCCTGCGGTATCGAAGCGGGGCTCGCCATACTCGGCCGTCAATGTGACGGTATCGAGGCGTTGCTGGGCCGTGAAGAGGATATTGCGGAACTGCACCTTGCCTGCTGCCAGCGTGTCGCTGCTGCCGGGCGCATACTCGGCCCTGGCATTGGCATAGGTCAGCATCAACGTGGTATCGGTCGGCAGATCCCAGCGCAGGCGGGCGCCCAGTGCACCCTTGCCTTCCAGCTTGCCCGGCCGCGTGTTGCCAAGAAAACTGTAATCGACGGAGGGGCTGTCGAAATTGGGACGCACCCAGCCCAGCAGGAAATCGAACGCGCCGTATTCCTGCACGCTGGCACCATGCAGGAAGGCTCCGGGCGCGGCGAGTAGCAAGTCGCGGCTGTTGTCGACATAGACCGACTGCGGCAACAGGATGCCGGAACGCGTGAACGGTACGTCGCGCGTTTCGTTATACAGGCCGTAGGGAAGCTTGACCTTGCCGAACTTGAGTCCGAGCTGGCTGACATCGGTCTGGTAAAACTGCCAGTCCGCCTGGGCATAATCCACGCGCAGGCCATCCCGATCGCTTTCGCCCGCACGCCGATACAGGATCTGGCCGGACAGCCGCACCGCGTCGAGCGCCTGCCAGGTCCCATGGAGGCCGGCTTCGGTGAACTCGGTGCTGACGCCGTTCCGGCTGTCGCCGAAGAAACGGTTGTTGGTGCTGCCGATCAGGCCCTGGGCGGCGAACCCCTGGATCTGGTAGCGGGGGCCGGCCAGTTCGTCAGCCCGGACGGGCGACACTGCCAGCAGGCTGCCCAACAGCAGGCTATTCCAGCCTAAGCGTCTTGATGCCGTCATAAACCATGTCCTTGCTTGTATAACCGATTGCGCCCGGTGTGGCTCGAACGCGTGCCCGCATTTCGTTCTCGTCCTTTACCTGAATCGGCGCACTGGCCATTCCGCTGAAGCTCATCCGGTCCCAGGTCTGGCGCAGACGATAGGGATACAGGCCGAGCTTCTCCTTGGCGAAGGCCACGTGCGCCGGATGGTCATCCGGCAGGACGAAAACCACGATGGGTTGGTGGTTGGGCCACAACGTCTGGCGCAGGGTGTAAATGTTGCGCAGGGAGGTGATGCTGATGCTGTGGCCTTCAACGTCGGGATTGACGATGATTCCAGCTGATGCGGTAAGCGGGCTGAGCAGACATGTCAGCAACACCAGCCGCCAGAAAAAGAAATACGCTTGAGCCACTGGGCGTCGGAAGTTTGTTTTATCAGGTTGCCGCTTTATAGCATGGCAAATGCAGCACGGGCAGTAATCAGAGGATTCGTTTGTGGTCGAGTTGTCTGACCAGCGTACGTACGGGGGCGGGGAGCGCGGCATCCAGAGCGTCGGCCAGAGGGAGCCAGATCTGGCCGGGTGGTGTGTCGGGGCGTGGCGCCAACTGGAGCCGGACCGGCTGGATGTGTAGCTTGAAGTGGGTGAAGCTGTGTGTGAACTGCGGGAGCGCCTGCCTGGCCAGCGCGGTGAAGCCGAAGCGCTCGCGGCAGTGGCTGGCGGCGTCGACGTCGGGAGCCAGTTCGGGCAGGCTCCATAAGCCGCCCCAAATACCCTGCGAGGGACGCTTTTCAAGCATGAGTTCGCCGCGGTCGAGCAGCAGCAGCATCTGCACCTGCTTTTCCGGCAGTGCTTTCCTGGGGCGTGGTGTTGGCAATTCGTGGGCGCGGCCTTGCGTATGGGCGACGCAGTCGGTATTGACCGGGCAGACCGCACAATTTGGCTGGCTACGGGTACAGACGAGTGCGCCGAGATCCATCATGCCCTGGGTATAGGCCTCGATGGCCGTGTCGGGCAGCAACGACTCGGCCCGCGTCCACAGCGCCGACTCGACTTTCTTGTCGCCGGGCCAGCCAGCGATGCCGCCATGGCGTGCCAGGACGCGCTTGACGTTGCCATCTAGAATGGCGCAACGCTGGCTGAATGCCAGCGCTGCAATGGCCGCAGCGGTCGAGCGCCCCACGCCCGGCAGTTGCGCGATGGCGTCGGGCCGGGCCGGAAATATCCCGCCATGTCGGGTCACGACGGCGCGTGCCGCCGCGTGCAGATTGCGCGCGCGGCTGTAGTAGCCAAGCCCGCTCCACAACGCGAGCACGTCGTCTTCCTGGGCGGCGGCCAGGGCCGGCAGATCGGGGAAACGGGCGACAAAGCGCTCGAAATAGGGGATGGCCGTGGCAACCTGGGTCTGCTGCAGCATGATTTCCGACAGCCAGATACGGTAGGGATCGCGTGTGCCCTGCCATGGCAGGGTATGACGGCCGTGGTGCAACTGCCAGTGGATGATGCGGGACGCAAATGATTTTTTCACCCCGGCAGGGTAGCACCGTTTAGGGTACAAGCCGTGGCGAAAGGAGGGGCAAGCGAAGCCCGCGAGTCAGTTGCCTGCTCAGGCGTGGCCGAGTTTCTGGCGGAACAGGTTCATCAGCTTGCCGAACGCCGACTCGGTGATCGACTTGCGTTCGACCAGCACGGCTTCGCCGCGGCGCAGCTTGTCGGCCAGGCGATGCAGGCCGATGGAAAAGCTGTTCATGCCATCCTGATCCGAGAACAGGTAGGTGTTCTTGATGCTGCTGACCCAGCCCAGTCGTGCCCAGCGGAACGTGCCGTCATCGTAGTGGAATTCCACCCAGTCGCCCTTGTTCAGGGCAAGGGCGCGCTGGGTGAATTCGTCTTCCACTTCAGGCGTGGCCGGCTCGGCTTCGGCTGCCACGATCGGGGGGGCTTCCGGTACGGCAGGCGCGAGCGCTTCGATTTCTTCGGGGGTGATGTCGGGCAACGGAACCGGCTGGGCATTGGGCCGTACCGCGTTGGCGTGCAGGATGACCAGGGTGGCGAAGAAACGATCGGAGAGTTTTTGCGGCAGGTCGATTTCTGCCGTACCTTCACGCAGGCGCTTCAGCAGCCCGGGCAGAATGCGCACCAGCATCAGGCGTGCATCCATATCCGCCTTGGGTTGCACGCTCCAGACCAGTTCGCGCATGGTTTCGACATGGCTGTTGAAATGCGCGCCCTGCTCGCCTTCGCTGATGTAATCCTGGGTAAGCAACTGCGCCCAGTCGCGGCGCAGGAATTCGCGCACCGCATCGCCTGCCTGTTGGTCCTTGAGCGCGCGATTGATGAAATCATGCACGATGACCGGCGCGAGTTCGGCGCGTTCGCTTTGCTTGATCTGGGCGATATCCGGTTGCAGGCTGACATCCACCGTTTCCTCGAGCGTTTCTTCCAGAGTGGAGGCCATGGCCTCCAGCTCGATGGCAGCGGATTCGAATACGGCAATGTCCTGCTCGAAACTGTCCAGCACCCGGCTGACCACTTGCGAGATGGCATCGAGACGGGCATTACCCGTCTCGTTGTCGGGCAGGTGTACGGAAAGCGTGGCGATCGCATCCAGCATGCGGCGCACCGGATGATTCGACTGTGAGAAGAAATTGCGGTCCAGCATCGCCGCCTTCAGCACCGGAATCTGCAGGCGCGCAATTTGGGCCTTGAGGCGATCGGGGATGGAGGCTTCGTCGAACACCACGTCGAACAGCATGGCCACAGCGTCCACCAGCACCGCATCGAGCGGGCTGGCTGCCTGCATGACTGGGCTTTGCTGCAAGCTGCGCAGCACGTTGCTGACATTGGTGGCTTCCAGCAGGGGCAGTTCGAAGCGTCCGCCTCCGGGCAGCATGAGGGCGCCGGATTGAAGCTGGCTGAGCGAATCAAGCAGGCTGAAGCCGGCAAGCCCGGCCGACGCACTGCCACCGCCCGCACCGGTACCGGCGGCATATCCGCCTGTGGCCGGCGCGCCGCCATGCGCGAGCTGCTCGAACAGCCTGAACATGTCGCCGCCGGTTTGTCCCTGCATGGCAGGGCCCGTACCGGCAGAGGGTGTGCCGTGTTGGGCGGGTCCCGAGCTTTGTGCCCGGTTCTTCGCGCCGACTTTCAGGTCAGGCAGGATGCCGCGGTCGATCAGATGGCGGTTGATGGCCTGGTAGATGTGGGCGAGTTCGGTGGTGAGCACCAGATCGAACTGGTTCAGCAGAACGATTCGCACGTCCTGTTCCAGCTGCATGCGGGTGATGCCGTCGAGCATCGCTTCGCACAGCGCACGCGGGCCCAGCGGGTTGTCGTTCTCGGCCAGATCGCTGCGGCCCAGCAGATGGGCAATACGAGCATCCAGGGCAACCAGTTCCTCGGCGCAGTTGAAGCGCAGTCGCGAGGTGGCTTTATCGACTGCCAGCGTGATTTCGAAATCCTGGTCGTCCACCAGGGACAGTTCGAGCAATTCGCTGCCGGTCGTTTTCTCGCGATTGAGCGCAAAATCGCTGAAGTTCTGGCAGTAGGCGTCCTTGCAGGCACTCAGTAATTCGTTGGCCTGCTTGTTGAGGATGCCCTGGGCGCCGTAATACGTATTGCGTGTGTCCAGCAAAGGCGAACGGTCGGCCATTGCCAGCAGGGTGTTTTCCATGGCCTCGGTCTGCCGAGTCAGCACACGGGTCGCACCTTCGATCAGCAGGTCGCGGCAGCCGTGCAGGACGGACAAAGTCTCGGCGGAGACCTGCGCACGGCGCGCTCGCTCGAATTGATTGAGGTTAACTACGACTGAATTGTCTGGCATCTCGCGCTCCATGGGGATCACCTCGCGGTATCGGCGGCTGGCCGGCCAACGGAGGGTGTACGCGTGACAGGAGTACTGCCGGCGGCCCCGCTATCTCGTCAGCCGGATGTGGCGGGCGAGACCGGTAACTTTGCGTCCCTGCCTCGCGGCGGGTTTGCCCTGTTCGGTGGTCGGCGATTGCGCCGAAAAATCGACACACAACCGCATAACTGACCTATCGGCCAAGCTGAACGAAACTTGAGTGTAGTCGAAGCCGAAATATTAAGCGCGACCGTTTACCAAGCTGTCCTTAAGGCGCAGCATGGCATTTCGGGTTAGTGACTGCTCCGGAATCCGAGCCCGGCCGGTCCGGATTTCCACCGCGAGTCCCTCGCAATCCAGTGAAAAGCGCTGCTCGCCTTCGCTGTCACAAAACAGCAGGTAGCCACGTACGCCGACCCAGGCCACGCGGGCAGTCGCAAGACCCTCGTAAGGCGGGTCGAAATCCACCCAGTCGCCCTCGATCAATTGTTGCGCCTGCAGCAGGGCGGGATCGTTTTCCTGTGGGGCCGGCACCTGGTCGGCCAACGATTCGATTTGCGCTTGCGAGATGCGCTTCGGGGTAAATGTGCTCACCCGCGCTTCGCGATGTCCCAGGGCAGGGCGGATCCAGCATTCCTGAGTGGCCGTGATGGCGCTGAAGAAATCTTTCAATTGCGCTGGTTCGGCCCCCTGGGCCAGGAGGCCCTGCCGCAATGCGGCATTGATGGCGGGGATCGATTGCAGTCGGGTTTCGCGCGTGGTATCGCTGTCGGGCGTCTGCAGGCTGAGGAAAAGATTCTGCAGGGTCTGGCAGGCCGCCCGCCAGTCGGGGCCTTCGCCGGATTCGGCCATGTACAGGGAGGCCATATGCGGAACCCAGGCGGTTTCCAGCCGCCGCAGGACGGATTCCGGGGCAGGATAGCGTTCGGTCAGGTCATTCAGGTTTTCCAGCGCCAGCAGCGTGCCCAGTTCCTGCCGCTCGATCTGCTCCAGATGCGCGACTTCAGCATTCAGTGCGACTTCCGTGCGCGCATCCTCGCCCGCCAGCCAGACGGCGAGTGCGCTGTGTGCCCGGGCAAAAGCCTCGTTCGGGTGATCGGCGTCGTCGAGAACGGTGGCGCAGGCGGTATGGATTTGCTCGAGCGCGCTGTGGTGCGTCGCGTCGCCTTCGGGAAAGCGTCGGGAGAACTGGCCCATCAGGTCGATCAGTTGGCGTGCCGGGTGTTGGTCGTCGCTGAAAAACTCGGGCGAAATGAGCGCCACCCTGAGGGCCGGGATCTGCAGGTGCGCGATCTCGACCTTGTAGTTCGGCGAGACGGCGGGATCGTCGAGGATGAATTCGAACAGGCCTGCCAAGGCATCCAGTATGGCGAGATCGAATGCACCGGTGCCGGCTTGGCGTGCATCCTGCTGCAGTTGTCGCAGGACCAAGGACGGTGTTTCGCCGCCGGCGCTTGTGGGTCCGGGGGGGAAGGCATGCCAGTCGGCCAGGCTGTCGACCAGGCTGTCGACCAGGCTGCGCGGCGGGGCACCCTGGAGCAGCCCGGTTGAAGACCCTCCGCTTGCTGGGCCTGTTCCTCCGGCGGCGGAGGCGGACTGGATATGCGCCAGCACAGCGTGTCCTACGTCAGGCTCGCTTCGTCGGGACGGGGATGGACGGGGGGCATCCGGCACCGGAAGGTCGGGAAGATCGACCATGCTGAGAAATTGATTGAGCGCCGTGTAAGTGTGTTTCAGCGTATCGAGCAGCGGCGCGCGTACGCATTCGAGCAAAAAGGTACCGCATGCCGAACTCATGCCTTGCGAATCAAGTGCGCGTGAAAGGGCGCGAACGACCGGAAGCGGGCCGTAGGCATCGGGATGGTTCGTGTTTTTTTCCTGCTTGGCCCGTTGCACCGCCTGGATGCGGCGGAACAGCGGCAGCATGTCGGCGCGCAGCGTTTCGGTCATGTCGGCAGCAAGCTTCTCTTCGGCCAGTTGACGCTTGAGCGTGTCGTCGTCCACCAGCTGCAGTTCGGGCGCAGGATCGCCGTGGTGACGGGGAAATGTCTCGGGCCGGGCGAGGTGGCGGCGAAACTGGTCGGCAAACGCGGTGGACAAGGCTTCCGGACTGGTGTTGAGCAGGTCGAGACAGGTTTGTCCGGTGGCGACGTGCGGGGTGTCCATCCGGTCGGCCAGCACCCGGAAGATGGTGTCCTGGATCGCGGTGCGACTGCGCTGGAAGAAATTGTCCAACGCCTGCGTCATGCGCGCATCGACCTCGTGCAGCAAGGCGTCGGGGGAGGACGGGGCGGGCTTGGTATTCATGGCCTTAACACTATCAGGAGTTACCCCAATCAATCGGCGGCAAGCCATATCTGGAGCGGGCGACTCATGAGCTTGGGAAGCTCAGGTAATGCCACTATACGACGCCCGCGCGGTATCGGTACCCTTCAGGGTAGAATCCGTCATGATACTGAAACTTGCACACCTCCGATAGAAGAAGCGCTTTGTGATTGAACTGCTCATCAACGGCGAATCCCGCAGCTTTCCAGCTCCGCTTTCACTTGCCCGGCTCGTCGAGACCCTCGACCTGGCTGGCAAGCGCATCGCGATCGAGCGCAACGGCGCGATCGTGCCAAAGAGCCGGCACGCGGATACGCAGCTTGTATCTGGCGACCGGCTCGAAATCGTGGTCGCGGTCGGCGGCGGTTGAGCCAGCCGGCACGCCACCATTTACCCCTCACCTCTCACCCCTCACCCCTCACCCTCACCCCCATGGAACCTCTCGTCATCGCCGGACAACCCTATGCCTCCCGTCTGCTGGTCGGCACAGGAAAATACAAGGATTTCGAACAGACGCGTCTCGCGGTCGAGGCCTCGGGCGCGCAGATCGTCACCGTCGCGATCCGCCGTACCAACATCGGCCAGGACGCCAGCCAGCCCAGCCTGCTGGATGCGCTGCCGCCGTCGAAATACACGTATCTGCCCAATACCGCGGGCTGCTACACGGCAGACGATGCGATCCGTACCCTGCGCCTGGCGCGCGAGCTGCTCGACGGCCATTCCTTGGTCAAGCTCGAAGTGCTGGGTGACGCCGAGTCGCTGTATCCCAACGTGTCCGAAACGATCCGGGCCGCCGAGGTGCTGGTCAAGGATGGCTTCCAGGTCATGGTCTACACGTCCGACGACCCCATCGCCGCCAAACAGCTGGAGGACATCGGCTGTGTCGCGGTGATGCCGCTGGCAAGCCTGATCGGCTCCGGCATGGGCATTCTCAATCCGTGGAATTTGCAGATCATCATCGATCGGCTGTCGGTGCCGGTGATCGTCGATGCCGGTGTGGGGACAGCGAGCGACGCCACCATCGCGATGGAACTGGGCTGCGATGCCGTATTGATGAACACTGCGATTGCAGGCGCGGGCAATCCCGTGCTGATGGCCTCGGCGATGAAGAAGGCGGTGGAGGCCGGGCGCGAGGCCTTCCTCGCCGGCCGCATGCCGAAGAAGATCTACCAAGCGAGCCCGAGCTCGCCGACCAGCGGCCTCATTACAGGCGGCAAATGACAGCATGACGAGCGAAACCGGCGCGCATCCGCGCATCCGTTCCTATGTGCTGCGCGCCGGACGCGTCGGTTCCGGCCAGGCGCGTGCACTGGCCGAGATCGGACCACGGTTCATGCTGCCCTACCAGCCCGGCGTGATCGATCTCGACGCCGTGTTCGGCCGGTCGGCCCCCCGCATTCTGGAAATCGGTTTCGGCATGGGCGAGGGGCTGGCCGAGATTGCCGCCGCTCACCCCGAAAACGATTACCTTGGTGTGGAAGTCCACACGCCGGGTGTCGGTGCGCTGCTGAAGCAGGTCGGCGAACACGGTCTCGCCAACGTGCGCGTCATCCAGCACGATGCTGTCGAGGTGCTGACCCACATGCTGGCGCCCGACGGTCTGACCGGCGTCCATATTTTTTTCCCCGATCCCTGGCACAAGAAGCGTCACCACAAGCGGCGTCTGATCCAACCGCCATTGGTACGACTGCTTGCCAGCCGCCTCCGCCCTGGCGGTTATATTCACCTGGCGACCGACTGGCAGGATTACGCCGAACAGATGCTCGCGGTGCTCTCCAGCGAACCGCTGCTCGCCAACACCGTGGCAGACTACGCGCCGCGTCCCGATACCCGACCCCTGACCAAGTTCGAGCAGCGCGGCATCCGCCTGGGACATGGCGTGTGGGACCTGCTATTCCGCCGGTCTTAGAAATCCGTCAGGGCATGCGGCTATGATGCAGGCCATGGACATCCTCGAACTTGCCAAGGCCGCACTCGCGCTGTTTGCCATCGTCGATCCGGTCGGCGTGATTCCGATGTTTCTTCTGGCCACCCAGGGTTACACGCTTGCGCAGAGCCATGCAGCAGCGCGGATCGCCGCATTGACCGTGCTGGGGGTGCTGACGCTGTTCGCCTTTCTGGGTGAGCCGCTGCTCACGTTCTTCGGCATTCGCCTGGCTGCGTTTGCGGTGGCGGGCGGTTTGCTGCTGTTGCTGCTGGCCTTGTCGATGGTGCAGGCCCGCGTCAGCCCACAACGGCAAACCCAGGATGAAGCGGTCGAGGCTGAGGAGCGGGATGCAGTGGGCGTGGTGCCGCTGGGTATTCCCCTGCTGGCCGGACCAGGTGCGATCACCCACGTGATCGTGGCGGCTTCCGCTGCCAAGGGCGAAGTGCTGCATCAGACGGCCCTGCTGATCCCGATCGGACTGGTTGCACTGTCGGTCTGGCTGTCATTTCGCGCCGCACCCGTGATTTCACGGCGGCTGGGAAAAACCGGGATTCATGTCGTCACCCGCTTGATGGGATTGATCATCGCGGCGATTTCAGTCGAGATGATCGCGGACGGACTCGGCAAGCTGTTCCCCGGCCTGCTGACCTGATTGGGTGCGTGGTGCACCGGCAAGGTGCGCAGTTAGGCAACTTGTCCGTCATTCAGGCGTCCTATCATGCGATTGCGCGGGCATTCATGCCCTTCAGGGTACGATTGATGCGCCATGCAAGCCATCCACTACAAATAAGGAGCCAGGTATGGAATTCGGAATCGTCGGACTCGGTCGCATGGGCGGCAACATGGCGCGGCGGCTGGCGCGCAAGGGGATCAGGATCGCAGTCACAAATCGCAGCCATGACGTGAGCGAGGCCATCGCAGCTGAAACCGGGCATCTCGCCTGTGTCTCCCTCCAGGACATGGTGGCGGCCTTGCAGACGCCGCGCATCGTCTGGCTGATGCTGCCGGCGGGCGAGGCCACCGAGACGGCGCTGGATACCCTCGCCCCACTGCTGTCGCCGGGCGATCTCGTGGTCGACGGCGCCAATGCCTATTACAAGGACGACCAGCGCCGCGCCGGACAACTGGCGAAACAGGCGATCGAGTTTGCCGATGCCGGCGTATCCGGCGGCGTGTGGGGATTGGAGAACGGCTACTGCATCATGTTCGGCGGCAGCGATGCGGCCGCCGCGCGGCTCAAGCCCTACATGGAGGCGCTCGCGCCCACCCCGACGGAGGGATGGCTGCATACCGGGCCGGTCGGGTCCGGTCATTTCGTCAAGATGGTACACAACGGTATCGAGTACGGCATGATGCAGGCCTTCGCCGAAGGCTTCGCGCTGATGAAGAACAAGCCGGGCTTCGATCTCGACATCGGTGAAATCGCTGAGCTGTGGCGGCATGGCAGCGTGGTGCGTTCCTGGCTGCTGGATCTGTCGGCCGATTTCCTGGCGAAGGATCAATCATTGGAATCCATCGAACCCTTCGTCGCCGATTCGGGCGAAGGGCGCTGGACGGCGCTGGAATCGGTGGAGCAGGGCATCCCCACGCCGGTGATGTCGCTGGCCCTGATGATGCGGTTCGCCAGCCAGGGCAAAAACGACTACGCCGCGAAAATGCTGGCGAAAATGCGTCAGGGATTTGGCGGCCATGCAGTGAAGGAGGGCTGAGATGAATCTGGCCAAGAATGCGAGTTCCGACAATCTGCCGTGTTCGTTCGTCATCTTCGGCGCGACCGGCAACCTCGCGTCGAACAAGCTGTTGCCTGCGCTGTATCACCTCGAGGCGGCGGCCCGATTGGCCGAATCGCTGACCATCATCGCGTTCTCGCGGCGCGACTGGACGACCGACAGCTGGCGCGAGCACATGCGCGAAGTCCTCAAGGACAGGATCAAGGGATCGCTCGACACGCCGGTGTTCGAGCGCTTCATCGCCCGTTTTTCCTATCACAAGGGCGACCTTAACGACGTCGAGTCCTTCCATGCACTGGCCAACCGTCTGCCGCCAGAGTCGGCGTGCTCAAGCACCGTGTTCTACCTGGCGATCAAGCCGGCCGAATTCAGTGCGGTGATCCAGAACCTCGAGGCCGTTGGCCTCAACAAGCCGCGTGGGCTGAACCGGGTGGTGATCGAAAAGCCCTTCGGCGAGGACCTCGAATCGGCCCAGATGCTGAACCGCCTATTGCACCAGCACTTCGACGAGGAGCAGGTCTATCGCATCGACCATTTCCTCGGCAAGGAAACGGTGCAGAACCTGCTGGTTTTCCGCTTCGCCAACACGCTGATCGAGCCCTTGTGGAACCGTAATTTCATCGACCACGTGCAGATCACGGTGGCCGAGTCGATCGGCATCGAGCAGCGCGCCGACTACTACGACCGCGCGGGCGCGCTGCGCGACATGCTGCAGAACCACCTGATGCAGCTGCTCACGGTCGTTGCGATGGAACCGCCGCCGGCGCTCGAGGCCGATGCGCTGCGCGACGAGAAGGTCAAGGTGCTGCGCTCGATCCGGCCGATCGCCAAGCGCGCGGTCCATGCCCACGCTGTGCGGGCGCAATATGCGCGCGGCAACATCGACGGCCAGTCGGTCATGGGCTACCAGCAGGAAGACGGCGTCGAGTCGAATTCGATTACCGAAACCTTCGTCGCGGCCAAGTTCTACATCGACAACTGGCGCTGGCGCGGCGTGCCGTTCTATCTGCGCACCGGAAAACGACTGGAGAAGCAGACGTCGATTATCGCAATCCGTTTTCGCCACCCGCCGCAACAGCTGTTCCGTGAAACGCCCGTTGAAACTTTGGCGCCGAACTGGGTGCTGCTGTCGATCCAGCCCGAGGAATCGATGCGCATGGAAATCCATGTGAAGCAGCCTGGCCTCGACATGGACACCCGCGTGATGCAGATGAACGCAAGCTTTCTGAAAACCGACGAGCAGACGCTCGATGCCTACGAGACCCTGCTGCTCGACGTGATCGAGGGTGATCGGTCGCTGTTCATCCGCTTCGACGAGGTCGAGTGGGCCTGGCGGGTAGTCGATCCCATTCTCCGGAACTGGACCGTCGAGCGCGAGTTCATCCCGACCTATCCTGCCGGGTCCTGGGGGCCGGCCGAGGCGAACCGGCTGTTCGACAGCGACGACCAGACCTGGCGCGACGAACTGTGATGACGACCCAGTGGCGGGTATTCGCCGATGCCGATTCGCTGGTGCGGGCGCTGGCCGACGCCCTGTGCGCCGAGGCCGCTGCGGCGATTGCCGCGCGTGGCGCGTTCCACCTGGTCCTGGCCGGCGGTACCACGCCGCGCACCTTGTATGCCGAGCTCGCGCGGCGTGGTGCCGGCGATGCGTGCTGGCATATCTGGTATGGCGACGAGCGCTGCCTTCCAGCCAATGATGCCGAGCGCAACAGCGCCATGGCCGAGGCCGCCTGGCTAGCGGCGTCGAACATTCCCGAGGAACAACGCTGGCCGATCCCTGCCGAGTTTGGTGCCGACGAAGCGGCAGCGGTATATGCGGATTGGCTGGAGCGCGTGGGCGATTTCGATGTCGTGCTGCTCGGCATGGGCGAGGACGGCCATACGGCGAGTCTTTTCCCCGGCCACCATTGGGGAACAGCGGAGGACAGTCCGGATGCGCTGGCCGTATCCGATGCGCCGAAGCCACCACCCCAGCGCGTGAGCCTGTCGGCGGCGCGGTTGAATCGCAGTATGAAGCTGTGGGTCGTGGTCACGGGCGCCGGCAAGCATGCGGCGTTGCAGCGCTGGCGCCGTGGCGAAACGCTGCCAATCTCGGCCGTCAAGGGCAGGCAGGAAACGGTCGCCTGGCTCGATGCCGCCGCATCGGCGCAGAGCGGCTGATCAGTCGCCGCTCGCGTCGGGTTCGGGCGCGGCTGTCTTTTTGGGCTTTTCCGCCGCGGCCAGCATCGCCTGCCGTGTCGCCGGCGTCTCCAGGCTGATGCGACCGAGCGTGCCGCTGCGGTAATCGGTCAGCAGGATCATCGCGGCCTTTTCCAGGTCGAGTTCGCCGCCGCGCCCCTTGAGGATACAGCCGCGTTTCTTCGCCACCGCCTCCAGCACGCCGGTCGCATCCAGCCCTTCAAGCGCGAAGCCATAGCGTGCCTTCAGCAGCTCCGGGTAGCGTTCGAGCAGGATGCCCGCCAGAAATACCGCCACTTCCTCGTCGATCACCGCGTTGCGGCCGATGGCGTGGCTGGCGGCCAGCATGAAGCCGTCGGCGTCGTGTTCGATCTTCGGCCAGGTCATTCCCGGCGTGTCGACCAGAATCAGCCGCGGCGACAGGTTGATGCGCTGCTGCGACTTGGTCACCGCCGGCTCGTCGCCCACCGCCGCCACCTTGCGCTTGACCCAGGTGTTCATCAGCGTTGACTTGCCGACGTTGGGAATGCCCATGATCATCAGCCGCAGCGGCTTGAAGGCATCGTCGCGATGTGGTGCAAGCTTCTGCGCCAGGCCCGGCAGCTTCGCCACGTCGCCGGGCTTCTTCGCCGAGATCGCCACTGCCATCACGCCGGGCTGCCTGTTGAAATAGTCGATCCAGGCGCGCGTTGCCTCGGGATCGGCCAGATCGACCTTGTTCAGCACCTTGAGGCAGGGGCGTTGCCTGAAGTGGCGCAGCTCGTGGATCATGGGGTTGCTGCCGGCCTCGGGCAGGCGCGCGTCGAGCACCTCGACCACCACGTCGATTTGCGCCATCGTCTCCGCGGCCTTCTTGCGCGCGGTGGTCATGTGACCGGGGAACCACTGGATCGCCATGGGGTGGGGGCTCGGCTAAAGGGCCGTGATTATCGCATCAGTGCGGCATCAGCCCGCGCCGCCGCCGCTTCCCACGCCATGCGCGGCCTGCAACACCAGCGCGTCGAAGTCGGCGGCGCTCATCAGGCTGCGCTCGGCGACGATGTCGCGTACCGGACGGCCGGACTTCTCCGATTCCTTGGCGACTTCGGCGGCCTGGTTGTAGCCGATCTGCGTGTTGAGCAGGGTGGCGAGCGCGACGCTCTGGTGGATAAAGAAGGCACACCTTTCCCGATTCACGACGATGCCCTTGAGGTTCTTCTCGGTGGCGGCGTTCATTGCGTTGGTCAGCCAGTCCATGGCGTCGAACAGCGCGCTGCCCAGGGCCGGCATCATCACATTCAATTCCATCTGCCCGGCCTGCACCATGTAGGACACGGCGGCGTCCTGCCCCAGCACCTGGAAGCAGACCTGGTTCAGCATCTCGAACATCACCGGGTTGACCTTGCCCGGCATGATGCTGGAGCCGGGCTGCACCGGTGGCAGCTGGATCTCGCCCAAACCGGTGCGCGGGCCGGAAGCCAAGAGACGCAGGTCGTTGGAGATGCGGGTGAGTTCCAGCGCGAGGTTGCGGATCTCGCCCGACAGGCGCGCGAGGTCGTTCATCGACTGCATCTGCGCGACCAGTTGGCCGACGCGGATCGGCTCCCCGGTGAGCCTGGCGAGTTCGGCCGCCACGCGGGCCGGGTAGTCGGGCGAGGTGTTCAGGCCGGTGCCGGCGGCGGAACCGCCCAGGCCGATTTCGCACAATGCCGGGCGCACGGCTTCGAGCGCGGCGGCACAGCGGGACAGCGTCCATGCGTACCCGGCGAATTCCTGCCCCAGCGTGGTCGGCACGGCGTCCTGCAGGTGGGTGCGGCCGGATTTCACGGTGTCCTTTTCGCGTTCGGCCAGCCGGCTGAATTCGGCGGCCATGCTGTGCACTGCGGCGACCAGGCGCGGCAGCTTGGCCAGCACGGCGAGGCGGATCGCGGTGGGGATGGTGTCGTTGGTCGACTGCCCCATGTTGACGTCGTCGTTGGGGTTGACCGGCTTGTACGCGCCCTTTTCGCCGCCCAGCGCGACGTTGGCGAGGTTGGCAATGACCTCGTTGCTGTTCATGTTGTGGCTGGTGCCGGCGCCGGCCTGGAAGCGGTCGACCACGAACTGGTCGATATATTCGCCGGCCAGGATCTTCTCGCAGGCGACGACGATGGCGTCGCGTTTCTGTTCGCTCAGCCAGTCCGGCTGGCAGTTGGCGCGTGCGGCAGCGAGCTTGATGCGCACATGGGCTAGTACGAAATCCTTATCCGCGCGGCGGCCCGAAATGGGAAAATTGGCGACGGCGCGCGCCGTTTGTGCGCCGTACCAGGCATCCGCGGGAACCTGGACTTCGCCCAGCGAGTCTTTCTCAGTGCGAAATTGATTCGCGGCGAATTCATTCATGATGGTAAAACCAATGCAGACATTACAAGGTGGTCGATTTTATCCGATATGGCTGGCCGGGCTATTACTGGCACTGCTCGCCTCCTGGGCCCATGCGGGCGGATTCACGCTGACCGATACCAACGGCAAGACCCATACGCTGGACGGCTACAAGGGCAAGTGGGTGTTGGTGAATTTCTGGGCAACCTGGTGTCCGCCCTGCCAGGAGGAGATTCCGGACCTGATCGCGCTGCACGGCGAGAAGAAGAACAACCTCGTCGTCATCGGTATCGCCATGGATTATCGCAATGCCAAGCAGGTGACCGATTTCGCGGACGGACTGCTGGTCGATTACCCGATCGTGCTGGGAAATGCCCAGATAGCCAGCCAGATCGGGCCGGTACAAGGATTGCCGACTACCTATCTATACAACCCAGACGGTAAAATGGTTGCCCAGCAAGTGGGCGCGATTACCCGTGAATCGGTGGAAAGCTTCATTGCCAAGAAAAGTGCACGTACCAAGAAATAAGCCACTGCATAACGAGGAGACACCATGCGCCAACTGTTTATCGCGTTCCTGATGGTATTCGCCGTATCCGCGCAGGCGGAGACGCGTGACCCCCTCAGCTATTTCTTCCAGCCCAAGTTCGGCGATTTCCACGCCGAACTCCAGACTGCCCGTGAGCAGGGCAAGAAAGGGATCTTCCTGTTCTTTGAAATGGACGACTGTCCGTTTTGCGAACGCATGAGAAGCACCATCCTCAACCAGTCCGACGTCCAGGATGCCTATCGTGCGAAGTTCCTGTTGTATCCGATCGACGTCAATGGTGATACGCAGATGACCGATTTCCAGGGCAAGCAAACCACTGAAAAGGCATTCGCGCTCGCCAACCGCGTGCGTGCCACGCCGACGATGTTGTTTATCGATCTCGACGGCAAATTGGTTACGCGCTATGTCGGTCCCACCAAGGACAAGGCCGAATTCCTGCTGCTCGGCAAGTATGTGGCCGAGGGCAGCTACGCGAGCGAACCCTTCACCAAATACAAGCAAGGTAAATGAGGCGCGCGGCGTGGGGCGCGTTGCTGGCGTGCGCGCTGTCCGCCACGGCGGCTGCAGAACAACTGACGCTGGATGAGGCACTGGCAAGTGTGGCCGCGCCCCATCCCGATCGGCGGGTTGCAGAAAGTGAACTGGCCTTGGCGCGCGCCAACCGTGTGGAGGCGGACAGCCGCCAGGATTTCAGCCTCTTCCTGGACGGCAGCCTGCGCACGGGACGGCGGCCCGATGGCGACTGGAAACCCGACAACATCGGCCGCATCGTTGCGCGCAAGCCGCTGTTCGACTTCGGCCGCAGCAATCAGGCGATCGCTGCAGCGGACCAGGAAGTCACCGCCCGGCAGGAGGCGCTCTACAACGTCGAGAGCCTGCGCCGTATCGACATCATGGCGCGCTATTTCGACGTCCTCATGGCCGACAGGCAGTATGCCGCGGACAACGAATTCATGGCGGTCGCGTATGTGGCCTGGGACAACGCGAAGGATCGTTTCAAAGTGGGACAAATCAGCCAGCCCGCTCTGTTGAAGCTGGAAACCGAGTACCAGGATGTTCGCGAGCGCCGCTACGCCAGCGAGCAGCGCATGCGCAGTGCACGACAGCGGCTTGCCCAGGCTATTTACCGCCCAGATACCTTGCCTGAAGAGCTGGTCGAGCCCGAGCTCAAGGGCAATGCCCGTCCGGTCCCCGAATACGAAGTCATGCTGCCATGGGTCATGGCGAAGAACCCGCGCATCCTCGCGCTGCAGGCCCAGTTGGCTGCAGCAGATGCGCGCCTGGCAGCGATACGCGCGGATCGCAATCCGACGCTTGATGCCGAGGTTATCGGCGGCGGTTACAGCCGGGAATCGACCACGCGCGACGAAGCGAGTGCCGGGCTGGTGTTCACCATTCCGCTTTACCAGGGCGGGCGCGTGGATGCCCGGATTGCGCGTGAACTGGCGCAGAAGGAGCGCATAGCCGCCGAGCTGGAAAAGCTCAAGTTCGACCTCTCCGATACCCTGCTCGCGACCCTGCAGGAAATCGAATGGCTGCGGGGCAGCAGCCGCGTGGCCGCCGACAAGCAGATCGAGTATCGCGACTGGGCGCTGGAACGTGCGCGTGCGGAATATGAACTGGAACTGAAAACCAACCTGGGCACCAGCATGGCGGAAACCCAGATGGCGCAGATACGCCGCAAGCAAGTGGAATACCGGCTGGCGCTGGCGCTGGCGCGGCTGCAGGCATTGTCCGGTGGCAATCTGCCACCTGTTGAGGGAGCACGAAAATGAATCAGCGCATGGCGGCCATTGCACTGGCCGGATTGAGCCTGCTGGGTGCCCACCCGCTATGGGCCGCGGATAAGGTTGAACTCACCACCCGCGTGTCCGGCGTGGTGGAGTCGGTGCTGGTCAAGCCCGGCCAGCGCGTGAAGAAAGGTGCCATCCTGCTGCGTCTGGACAGGACCATCCTGCAGGCGCGCCTTGAGGAAGCCACGGCGGACCATGCGCGCGCGCAGGCTGATGAGGCCGACGCCAAGCGCGAGCAGGGACGGGCACAGGAACTGTACGATCGGACGGTGTCGTCGACCAGCGAACTGGAAGCCGCCGAATTGCGCTACGCGCGTGCCCAGGCTGCGCTGTCGGCGGCCCAGGCGCGCCGGGTGATCGCGCAGAAAAATCTGGCGGATGCCGAGCTGAAAGCGCCGTTCGATGGCGTGGTGAGCGCGATACCGGGCGGCGCCGGTACCGTCGTGGTTGCGGATTGCCAGCCGAAGCCGCTGATCGTCCTGTCGCGCTAAGTATCGAACCCAATCGACCCGGCCTGGCGTGTCCGTGGCCTGCTAGCCGCGTCAGGCCATGCGCCGGGCGATTTCGGTTTCCATTTCAGCTGCCTGATGTGGCGAAGCGACTGCAGCGATCACCTTGTAGCACATCGGCAGGACGGCGTTGAAACCAGCCAGATCCTGTACTTCGCTCATTTTCCGGTAGGCCGGGGACTTGGTTCCCACCAGGGCGGACAGGAATTCCAGCGCATAGGTGCGGGTGCTTTCCAGGTTGGCGGCGGAGTGCGCAGGGGTGGCCGCTGCAGGGGCCGCAGGGGCCGGGCTGCGGGAAGCGGCCGGCGCAGGCTGCGAAGGCGATGCCATGTTGCGCAAGGCCTGGATGAATCCGCTTTGCAGCAAGTCGTTCACCATCGCTTCCAGCTCGGCGCAGTGGGGCATCTTCTTGCAGAGTTCGCCAAACGAAATGCCATTTCCCACGCTGAACAGGATTTGTCGGTGTCGGGGCCGCAAGGTATGGCCGAGATTGAAGATTTCTTCCTGTCCCTTAACCGTACGGGACAATTGCATTGTCATGTCCATGGTCGCCTCCATTGTTGTGATTGCAGGCATTTAGCCTGTGGCGGACATCCTGCATGGCTTGTGCCAGATGACGAAATGCCCCGGACGCCTTGTTTGACAAGGTACGCGGCGCAGGAGGCCGGGGAGGAAACGGCTGAAAAGTGTCGATGGCGTGACGACCGGTCGAGATTTCGTCAGCGGACAAGAGGGGTGGGCAAGGCATGCCCGGAACGGGTGTTCAGGCTAGGTGTTTTTGACGTGTGGCATGTCTCTGCAAGGAGACGTCAACTGCGCGGGTCGGAGTCGGTGCGATTGTCGGCCGACTGGGTGCGAGGGGTGTAATCCCAGTAACGTTTCCAGGCGTTGACGACGAGCGTCGGATATTCCGGCTGGCCCAGGCTGCCGTTGTAGCGGCCCAGCGCACGGAATAAGTCACCGTGCTCGATGTCGATGTAATAGCGCAGGATCAGCGCGCCGTATCTCAAATTGGTGCGGAGCTGGAACAGGTTGTGGTTGGGGTTGCCGATGGTTTTGACCCAGAAGGGCATGACTTGTGTGTAGCCGCGCGCACCGACCGGCGACACGGCATATTTGCGGAAGCCGCTTTCCACCTGGATCAATCCCAACATCAATTGCGGGTCGACGCCGGCGCGCGAAGCCTCCCAGTGCAGCGTGGTCAGGAATTCGAGCCGTTCGTCCTCGTCGGGCATGCGTTTGGCCAACCGGCGCGACATTTCCTTCAGCCAGGCGGCACCATCGGCCGGGTTGCGGAATGCCGTGCGGGTGACCGGCGTGTCCGCCAGGGCGCGCTGCAGCGACGAGCGCACATTGGCCGACATCGCTTCTTCGAGCTGGCCCCCCGCAAATGCGGGCTGGGCAAGCAGCAAAGCGGCGATCAGCAGTCCGATGTGCGTCCGTTTGTTCATGTCAGCGTTCCAGCAATCCCGTCAAAAATTCCCTTGCATCGGCGAGCGCGATTTTTTGCGCTTCGCCGCTTTGCCCCGGCGCGGCGCGGCGCGCCTGGTATTCGATCACACCCTCTTTCAATCCGCGCTCCCCCACGGTGATGCGGTGGGGGATGCCGATCAGTTCGGCATCGGCGAACATCACCCCGGGGCGCTCGTCGCGGTCGTCGAGCAACACGTCGAATCCGGCCGCGCTCAGATCAGCATAGAGCGAATCGGCGGCTTTTTGAACCGCCTCGCTCTTGCCATAGCCGATCGCCACGACCACCAGCAAGAACGGTGCCATCGTCGCCGGCCAGATGATGCCGCGGTCGTCATGGTTCTGCTCGATCGCCGCTGCGACGATGCGCGACACGCCGATGCCGTAGCAGCCCATTTCCATCACCTGCGCCTTGCCCGCTTCATCCAGATAGGACGCGTTCATCGCCTGCGAATACTTGCTGCCGAGCTGGAATACGTGACCGACCTCGATGCCGCGGCACAGTGCGAGCGCGCCCTTGCCGTCCGGGCTGGGGTCGCCGGAGGCGACATTCCGTATATCGGCCACGAGGTCGGGTTCCTGCAGGTCGCGGCCGAAATTGACCCCGGCGAGGTGGAATTTGGGCTTGTTCGCACCGCAGACGAAGTCGCTCATCGCGGCGACCGTGCGGTCAGCGATGACCTTGATCCTGGCACGATCGATCCCGACCGGCCCGAGAAAGCCGGGCGGGCAGTCGAAGGCGGCACGGATCTCCGCTTCGTTCGCCAGGCGGAAATCAGCCATGCCCTCCAGCTTGCCAAGCTTGACCTCGTTCAGCATGTGATCGCCGCGCAGCAGCAGCGCGACCATCTGTTCGCCCACCATGACCGCGATGAGCTTCACGGTACGGGCGAGCGGAATATCGAGCAGGGCGGCGACGTCCTCGCAGGTGGTCTGTTTCGGCGTATCCACCTCGCGCAGCGTTTCCTGCGGCGCGGCGCGCGGCGTCGCCGGGGCGAGCGCCTCGGCGAGTTCGACGTTGGCGGCGTAGCCGGAATCCGGGCAGTAGGCGATCAGATCTTCGCCGGACTCGGCCAGTACATGGAACTCGTGCGAGGCCGAGCCCCCGATGGCGCCGGTGTCGGCGGCCACGGGGCGGAAGGTCAGCCCCAGCCGGGTGAAGATGCGCGTATAGGCGTCGTACATCGTCTGGTAGGTGGCCGCGAGGCTGTCCTTGCTGGCGTGGAAGGAATAGGCGTCCTTCATCAGGAATTCGCGCGCGCGCATGACGCCGAAACGCGGGCGGATCTCGTCGCGAAACTTCATCTGGATCTGGTAGAAGTTGACCGGCAGCTGACGGTAGCTCTTGATCTCGCGGCGCGCAACGTCGGTGATGACTTCCTCGTGGGTGGGGCCGAAGCAGAAGTCGCGCTGGTGGCGGTCCTTGATCTTCAGCATCTGCGGGCCGAACACGGCCCAGCGCCCGGTTTCCTCCCACAGTTCGGCCGGCTGCACCGCCGGCATCAGCAGTTCAATCGCGCCGGCGCGGTTCATTTCCTCGCGCACCACGGCCTCGACCCGGCGCAGCACGCGCAGGCCCAGCGGCATCCAGGTATAGAGCCCCGACCCCAGCCGCTTGATGAGGCCGGCGCGCAGCATCAGCTTGTGGCTGACGAGTTCGGCCTCGGACGGGGCTTCCTTGGTGGTGGAAATGAAGAACTGGGTGGCGCGCATGGTGGAATAATCGGGACGAAAATGCGCATTTTAGCGTGCAGACGGGTAGTCATCCCAGAAACCACAGTTGACCGCCTAACTTCCTCGACGATTTTTTCACATGAGTATCATCTGTTCTTCGGCTGAAATCATCCGCTGACTGAAGTCCGCTATGCACCTGCTGCTACGCCTGGACAAGCGCCTGCCTTTGTCGCTCGTCGTTGCAGGCAATAAGCCTGCGGCCTCCTTGCTTCGCGGCAGTCACCTGCCCAGACGCACCATCAGATGCATCCAACTGCGATTTCTAGGATGATTCGCCCTCGATTTTTGGATGGGATGGCCATGCGCTTGAAGTTTGGTAAACGTCGGGCAGGCGACGAGGGACTGGAAGTGACCGAGGAACGCGGCACGCGTACGCTGCATCTGGGCAGTCGAGCCATCCAGAGCGCGATGCGGGTGAATCGGCCGTGGGACCTGGAACTGGCGTACACGCGAGCCATGATGGGGTTTCTGATGTTCAACCCGATGCCGCAGGACGTGCTGATGATCGGTCTGGGCGGCGGTTCACTTGCCAAGTTCATCCGCAAGCAGCGGCCGCAGACACATGTCACCGCAGTGGAAATCGATCCACGGGTGGTCGCTGCCGCGCGTACGCACTTCGAATTGCCGCCTGACGATGCCACGCTCAGCGTGGTGGAAGCCGACGGCGCCGTGTATGTGCGCCAGCACCCTGGCAGCGCGGACGTCATCCTGCTCGACGGTTTCGATGCCGGCAATCAGGTCGAGGCGCTGGCGACGCAGACGTTTTATGCCGCCTGCCGCCGCGTGTTGAAGCCGGGTGGCATTCTGGTGGTGAATCTGTGGGGGCGTGACAGTGAATTCGCCGAGTACTTCGCGCGGCTGACGCGTGCATTCGACGGTGAGGTCGGCTGGATTTCGGTACAGAACAAGACCAACGTCATCGTGTTTGCCTTTGCCGAGCCGGGCGCTGCGGCCCGGCTCGAGGCGGCGCGGCCGCAACTGGCCGATCTGTCGAAGCGCTACGGCCTCGATCTGCGCGGTTTTGCACGTGATTTTCAGTGGGCCGAAGGGATTGCGCCGTTGCTTGAATAGGCGGGGCGATGGAAGCGGTACAACCGAACGCTTTCGTCGTCCGAGCCGGAAGCCAGGGTCTGTCCGTCGGGGCTGAAGCGGATGACGGCGCCGCATAGTTCATGGGCCTGGTAACGTTGCACGACCCTGAAATCCGTGGTGTCGACGATGCGGATGGCGGAATCGGTATGGCGCCCCAGGGTGGCCAGATAGCGGCCATCGGGGCTGAAGGCGATCGAGGTCAGCAAACCGTTGTGCTCGGTCGGGATACTGTGCATTTCGCCGCTGGCGACGTCCCATTCGAGCAGGCGGAACCAGGTGCCTGCCGCCAGGATGCGGCCATCCGGACTGAATTGCAGGTCGTGCGGGGTATGTGGCGTGCGGATCGTCCGTCGCGTTTTGTAATCCGCATCGAGGAGCAGGATGGCGTGATCGAGGCCAACGGCCAGCCGGGTGCCATGCGTCGTCAGCGCAACGACATCGTCGGATAACTGAATTTCCCGTACAGGCTGTAACGTGTCCGCAGACCAGACCCGCAAGCGCCCATCGCGCTGACCGCTCACCACCTGGCCTTGGAACAAGGCCAGCGCAGTCACCTTCGCGCCCTGGGTTTGTTGCTTGATGCGTCTGTCATGCCACAGGATCAGGCGACCGTCGTCCCCGCCGCTGACAAAGTCGCCCGAGGCCAGCGGCAGAATCGCGCGCACCGCCCGCCGATGCCCGTGGTACTCGCCGAGCGGGCGCAGGGTGGCCGCATCCCACACTCGCAACTCGCCACGGAAGCCGCCGCTGATGAATTGCCGGCCATCCGGCGTAAAGGCGAGCGCCGTGGTCCCGAATTCATGGATTCCCGCCAATACCCGGTCGGGCGGAGCGGCTGACATCAAATTGGAACATCCGCTCAAAATTCCAATTAAAACAATGCTTAACAGCAGGCTTCGAATCATGGAAGGTTTGCAATTTTCGGCGGGTATGAAAGAATGGAGCTAATCGAACTTTATTGATGGTGGCGGCCATGATCGACCGAGAAGGGTACCGCCCGAACGTAGGCATTATATTGTGCAACGCGAGCAACCAGGTTTTCTGGGGCAAGCGCGTCAATCAGCACGCCTGGCAGTTTCCCCAGGGCGGCATCAACGCGGGGGAGACGCCGGAACAGGCCATGTTCCGGGAACTGGAAGAGGAAGTGGGCTTGCTGCCCGCGCATGTACGCATCCTGGGCCGCACGCGCGAATGGTTGCGCTACGACGTGCCTCCCCACTGGACGCGGCGCGACAGCCGTGGCCTGTATCGCGGCCAGAAGCAGATCTGGTTTCTGCTGCGCCTGACCGGGCGCGATTGCGATGTTTCGCTGCGCGCCAGCAGCCACCCGGAATTCGACGCCTGGCGCTGGAACGAATACTGGGTGCCGATGGATGCGGTGGTCGACTTCAAGCGCGAGGTCTACCGCCTGGCGCTCGAGGAGCTTGAACGCTTCCTGCACAAGGATGCACGCCATTTGCGCCAGCGTGCGCCACGCCTGTGCGGACGGCGCAGTGCGGCGCCGGATCTGCTACTCAAGTCCTGATACAGGGTCGGAGGCGTGATGAAGATACAAATCCATGCTTCAAGTACGCTGACGACTGTTGTCGAAACCGGACCGGGGTTGCCCTTGTGGCAGGTTGCGCCCACGCGCGATCTGGCCGGCAAGCGGCTGACCGATTTCATGATGCTGATCCCGCGTTTGCGCAGTCGCCCGCGCGTCGAGATCGAACGGGCGTCGCGCGAAATTCAGGCGGTGCTGTCGCTGCATCAGGATGTGGTGTTCGCTGATCTCAACCTGAAACTCAACTTGCTGTGGGTGTCCCTGCGCCCGCGTCCGGGGGCGATCAGCGAGCTTGTCGCAGCGATTCGTTTACGCGTGCCTGAAGCCGTGCTGGTGGCGCATCACGCCGAGCCTCGTTAGGCCGGCTTCAAGGGATGGCACGGGATCTCGTGCCGCATATCACAAGGCCCCCCGATCGCGCCGGATGATTGGCAATATCCCTGCGAATGGCAGGGAATCCCGCGCCGTTTCTGCGTTTCCGTTCACCCAAAGCGACAGAATTCGTTAAAATGAGCAATTGCTAATTTAACTTTGCTGGAGCAAATATGGCCGTTTCTGAACTTCAGGTGCAGACCGCACTAAAAGAGTTGGTCGATCCCAACACCCACAAGGACTATGTCTCGACCAAATCCGCCCGCAACATCAAGATCGACGGCGGCGCCGTGTCGGTCGACATCCTGCTGAGCTATCCGGCACAGAGCCAGCTGCCGGTCATCAAGCAGCAGGTTGAAGACAAGCTCAAATCCATCGATGGCGTCACGGGCGCCACCGCCAACGTCAGCTTCAAGATCGTGTCCCACAGCGTCCAGCGCGGCGTCAAGTTGATCCCCAACGTCAAGAACATCATCGCCGTGGCCTCCGGCAAGGGCGGCGTCGGCAAGTCCACCACCGCCGTCAACCTGGCGCTGGCGCTGTCCGCTGAAGGCGCGCGTGTCGGCATGCTGGACGCCGACATCTACGGCCCGTCGCAGCCGACCATGCTGGGCATCACCGACAAGCCCGAGTCCAACGACGGCAAGAACCTTGAGCCGCTGATCGGCCACGGCATCCAGGCGATGTCGATCGGCTTCCTGATCGACGTCGAAACGCCCATGGTCTGGCGTGGCCCGATGGTCACCCAAGCGCTGGAGCAGTTGCTGAACAACACCAACTGGAACGACCTCGACTACCTGGTGGTCGACCTGCCGCCCGGCACCGGCGACATCCAGCTGACGCTGGCACAGCGCGTGCCGGTGACGGGCGCGGTGATCGTCACCACGCCGCAGGACATCGCGCTGATCGACGCGCGCAAGGGTCTCAAGATGTTCGAGAAGGTCGGCATCCCCATCATCGGGGTGGTCGAGAACATGAGCCTGCATATCTGCTCGAACTGCGGCCACGAGGAGCGCATCTTCGGCGAAGGCGGCGGCGAGCGCATGTGCAAGGACTACAGCGTCGAATTCCTGGGCGCGCTGCCGCTCGACGGCGCGATCCGTGCCGATACCGATTCCGGCAAGCCGTCGGTGGTGTCCGACCCGAACGGCCGCGTGACCGAGATCTACAAGCAGATTGCGCGTCGCGTTGCTGTTAAGATTGGCGAAACGGCGGTGGATCACTCCGCCAAGTTCCCCAATATCGTCATTTCCAATACCTGATGAGCATCAAGTCCGACCGATGGATCCGCCGCATGGCGGAAGAGCATGGCATGATCGACCCGTTCGAACCGGGGCAGATCAAACAGGCCGGCGGCAAGTCCATCGTGTCGTACGGCACGTCGAGCTATGGCTACGACGTGCGATGCGCCAACGAATTCAAGCTGTTCACCGACATCAATACGACGATCGTCGACCCCAAGGCGTTCGACCCGAATTCCTTCGTCGAGGTGAAAGGTGATTCCTGCATCATCCCGCCGAATTCCTTTGCACTTGCGCGTACCGTGGAGTATTTCCGCATCCCGCGTAGCGTGCTGACCATCTGTTTGGGTAAAAGTACCTATGCGCGCTGCGGCATCATCGTCAACGTGACGCCCCTGGAACCCGAATGGGAAGGCCACGTGACGCTGGAGTTTTCCAACACTACGCCGCTGCCCGCTCGAATCTACGCCAACGAAGGCGTGGCGCAGATGCTGTTCCTCGAATCTGACGAGGTGTGCGAAACCTCGTACAAGGACCGCGGCGGCAAATACCAGGGTCAGGTCGGGGTCACGCTTCCCAAGATCTGAACGGCGCGATTTCAGCACACGCGCAAAATTTCATCCTGCCGCCGCGCACGCGACGTACAATCCGCGTTTTTCTCCCGCCCCTCACTGAGGAGTCGCCATGCGTTTTCGCTTTCCCATTGTCATCATCGACGAAGATTTCCGTTCCGAAAACGCGCATGGAGGTGCTGGGCGTCACCAACTATGGTGACCTGACCTCGTTTGCCCAACAGCAGGCCCGGGCGTCGGCCTTTGTACTGTCGATCGATGACGAGGAACTCGCTGGCAGCGACGAGGATACGAGCAAGGCGCTGCAAAAGCTCCGCGGATTCGTCGAGGAAGTGCGCTTCCGCAATGCCGAGATCCCAATTTTCCTGCACGGCGAAACCCGCACTGCACGTCACATTCCCAATGACATCCTGCGCGAACTCAACGGTTTCATCCACATGCTGGAAGACACGCCGGAGTTCCTTGCGCGTTACATCGGTCGCGAGGCGCGCGCCTATCTCGATTCCCTGGTGCCGCCGTTCTTCCGCGCGCTGACCCATTATGCGGCGGACGGTTCGTATTCCTGGCACTGCCCTGGCCACTCGGGCGGCGTCGCCTTCCTGAAGTCGCCGATCGGCCAGATGTTCCATCAGTTCTTTGGTGAAAACCTGCTACGCGCTGACGTTTGCAATGCAGTGGACGAGCTGGGGCAACTGCTTGATCACACCGGCCCGGTCGGCTCGTCGGAGCGCAACGCGGCGCGCATCTTCAACTGTGATCACCTGTTTTTCGTCACCAACGGCACGTCGTCGTCCAACAAGATGGTGTGGCATGCGACGGTGGCACCGGGCGATATCGTGGTGGTCGACCGCAACTGCCACAAGTCGATCCTGCACGCCATCATGATGTGCGGGGCGATCCCGATCTTCCTGACGCCGACGCGCAATCACTACGGCATCATCGGGCCGATTCCACTCGACGAGTTCCGCCCGGAGAATATTGAGAAAAAGATCGCGGCCCATCCGTTCGCCAAGGACGTGAAGCGCAAGCCACGCATCCTCACGATCACCCAGTCGACCTACGACGGCATCCTGTACAACGTCGACATGATCAAGGAACTGCTCGGCGACTATATCGACACCTTGCATTTTGACGAAGCCTGGCTGCCGCATGCGACCTTCCACGACTTTTATCGCGGCATGCACGCCATCGGTAAGAACCGGCCGCGGGCGAAGGATGCGCTGGTGTTCGCCACGCAATCCACGCACAAGCTGTTGGCGGGCCTCTCCCAAGCTTCGCAGATCCTGGTACAGGACTCGGAGACGCGCAAGCTCGACTTCCACCGCTTCAACGAAGCCTATCTGATGCACACCTCGACCTCGCCGCAGTATGCGATCATCGCCTCATGCGATGTGGCAGCGGCGATGATGGAGCCACCCAGCGGTCCTGCGCTGGTCGAGGAATCGATCCGCGAGGCATTGGATTTCCGCCGGGCCATGCGCAAGGTCGACGAGGAATTCGGCGATTCCTGGTGGTTCAAGGTGTGGGGGCCGCAAAAGCTGGCCGATGAGGGTGTGGGCGATCGCGAAGACTGGATGCTGGAGACGGGTGCGCGCTGGCACGAGTTCGGGAAAATCGCGCCAGGTTTCAATATGCTCGACCCGATCAAGGCTACGGTCATCACGCCGGGACTTGATGTGGACGGTTCATTTGCCGACTGGGGCATCCCCGCGGCAATCGTCACCAAATACCTGGCTGAGCATGGCGTCATCGTGGAAAAGACCGGCCTGTATTCCTTCTTCATTATGTTCACCATCGGCATCACCAAGGGCCGCTGGAATACCCTGGTGACTGCGCTGCAGCAGTTCAAGGCCGATTACGACGAGAACCAGCCGCTGTGGCGCGTGCTGCCCGAGTTCATCGAGAAACATCCCCGCTATGAGAAAACTGGTCTCAAGGATCTGTGCGACCAGATCCATGCCATCTACAAGGCCAAGGATGTGGCGCGCCTGACCACCGAAATGTACCTGTCGGAAATGGCACCGGCGATGAAGCCCGCGGACGCTTTTGCCAAGATGGCGCACCGCGAGATCGAGCGGGTCGAGATCGATAAGCTCGAAGGGCGCATCACTGCCATGCTGGTCACGCCGTACCCGCCGGGCATTCCGCTGTTGATCCCGGGCGAGCGCTTCAATGCCACCATCGTCCGTTATCTGCAGTTCACCCGCGAATTCAATGACAAGTTTCCGGGCTTCGAGACCGACGTACACGGCCTGGTCGAAGACGTGGTCGATGGCAAGGCGCGCTATTACGTCGATTGCGTCATCTGAGCCTGCCGCCGTGAAGGCGGTCGAGGCTTGATTTGTCAGGCAAAAAGCGTATGATTCGCAGTCCCCGGTTTGCCGGGGATTATTTTTACTTGGCTGTTTAAACCTTGGCCATTTTTAACCTTGCTCCACCGCACCGCAGCGGGGGGCTAAACCGAAAGGAACAAGATGCGGCATTACGAAATCGTATTTATCGTCCATCCCGATCAGAGTGAGCAGGTGCCCGCCATGATCGAGCGCTATCGCGCCAATATCACTTCACGTGGCGGCAGCGTCCATCGTCTGGAAGATTGGGGCCGCCGTCAGATGGCCTACCCGATCCAGAAAGTCCACAAGGCTCACTACGTGCTGATGAACATCGAGTGCGACCAGGAAACGCTGGAAGAACTCGAGCATGGCTTCAAGTTCAACGATGCCGTGCTGCGTCATCTGACCATCAAGCGTGACGATGCCGTGACCACGGCTTCGCCCATGATGAAGGAAGAAAAATCGCGCGACATGCTGGACAGCGCCAAGGCAGAAGGCGCCAAGCCGGAAGCGGCAGCCGAGCAGCCTGCGGCAGCTTGAGTGAGTGCCGGGTTGAATGAGTGAACAGGCTGGTCATCAGCGGAGTCCTCATCCAGGTTGATCCTGTGCGTTACAGTCCGGCAGGCGCACCGATAGCGGAAGCGGTGATTCTGCATCGCAGCAGTCAGGCGGTGGCAGCCCATGCCAGGCAGGTGGAATGCGAGTTGACAATACAGGCGAGCGGACCGCTCGCTGCACAACTGGCACAACTGGCCACCGGGGCGCAGGTGAAACTGGAAGGCGCGTTGAACCGACGCAGCGTGAACAGCCGACAACTGATCTTGATATTGAACCGAATCGAAAAGGAATAAATCATGGCACGTCCCATGGGTGGAAAATCCGGCGGCAAGTTCGCCAATAAACGCCGCGACAGCGGCAACCGCGGCCTCTTCAAGCGTCGCAAGTTCTGCCGCTTCACCGCTGAAAAAGTGGTCGAAGTCGACTACAAGGACATCGAGGTGCTGAAGGAATTCATCGCTGAGAACGGGCGCATCATCCCGGCCCGCATTACCGGCACCAAGGCGCACTATCAGCGTCAGCTAGGTACCGCGATCAAGCGTGCGCGTTTCCTGGCGCTCATGCCTTACACCGACCTGCATTGAGGAGACGACCATGCAAGTGATTCTGATGGACAAAGTCGTCAACCTGGGCAATCTGGGTGACGTGGTCAAAGTGAAAGACGGCTATGCCCGCAACTTTCTGATTCCCACTGGCCGTGCACGTCGTGCCACGCAGGCCAACATGGACGCATTTGCCGCCCAGAAGGCCGAACTGGAACGTGTCGCAGCCGAGAAACTGGCCGATGCGCAGACTCGCGCCGGCAAGCTCGAAGGCATGAGTGTGACGATCAGCCAGAAAGCTGGCGTCGATGGCCGTCTGTTCGGCTCCATTACCAATGCCGACATCGCCGATGCGCTGAAAGCGCAGGGCCATGACGTGGTCAAGGCGGAAATCCGCCTGCCCGAAGGCCCGTTCAAGGCCATTGGCGAATACCCGGTGGTGCTGGGACTGCACCATGACGTCACCGCTAACATCACGGTGGTGGTGGTCGGCGAGCAGTAATCCGCCGGCCTTTCCTGGAAAGGGAGCCATCGGCTCCCTTTTTTATTTGTCCTCAAGGCATACCCGGCTGTCCACGGCTTATCCACAGCTTTTCCATTGTTGGGTCCGAGGCTGAAGACTAGAATCCTGCCATGGCCGCCATCCACTCCCTGACTGCAAATTCCGATCCCCAACTAGCGCAGATGCGCCTGCCGCCACACTCGCTGGAAGCCGAGCAGGCAGTGTTGGGCGGTCTGCTGCTCGACAACAGCGCCTGGGACCGCATTGGCGACGTCGTGTCGGAAAGCGATTTCTATCGACAGGACCATCGCCAGATTTTGCGTGCCATCGTGCGGCAGATCGCGGAGAACCGCCCGGCCGATGCCGTGACGGTTTCCGAGGCACTGCAGTCCATGGGGCAGCTCGAAAACGTTGGCGGACTGGCCTACATCGTTGCGCTGGCGAGCAACACGCCTTCCGCCGCCAACATCCGCCGCTATGCCGAGATCGTGCGCGAACGTTCGGTGATGCGGCGGCTTGCCGAAGTGGCGACCGGCATTGCCGACACGGCCTACGCACCGGCCGGCCGCAGCGCCTCGCAACTGCTCGACGAGGCCGAAGCCAAGGTGTTCGAGATCGCCGAGTCCGGCAGCCGCGGACAGGCGGGCTTCACCGAAATCAAGCCTTTGCTGAAGGAAGTGGTCGAGCGCATTGACGAGCTCTATCACCGCGACAACGACTCCGGTGTCACTGGCGTGCCCACCGGCTTTCACGATCTCGATCAGAAAACTTCGGGTTTGCAGCCGGGTGACCTGGTCATCGTTGCCGGCCGTCCGTCGATGGGCAAGACCGCGTTCTCGATCAACATCGCCGAGAATGTCGCACTCGACACCGGCCTGCCGGTGGCAGTGTTCTCGATGGAAATGGGCGGCGCCCAGCTGGTGATGCGGATGATCGGTTCGGTCGGCAAGCTCGACCAGCACCGTCTGCGTACCGGCAAGCTGGGCGAGGACGATTGGCAGCGCCTCACCTACGCGCTCGGCAAGCTCAACGAGGCGCCGGTGTTCATCGACGAGACACCGGGGCTCAACGTCCTGGAACTGCGCGCGCGCGCACGCCGGCTGATGCGCCAGTGCGGCAAGCTCGGCCTGATCGTGATCGACTATTTGCAATTGATGGCGGGCAGCGGCACCGGTGAGAACCGCGCTACCGAAATATCAGAAATCTCGCGTGCGCTGAAAGGGCTGGCGAAGGAGCTGCACGTGCCGGTGATCGCGCTGTCGCAGCTCAACCGCGGTCTGGAACAACGTCCCAACAAGCGTCCGGTGATGTCCGATCTGCGCGAATCGGGTGCCATCGAACAGGATGCCGACGTCATCCTGTTCATTTACCGCGACGAGGTCTACAACCCTGACACGCAGGACAAGGGCACGGCGGAAATCATCATCAGCAAACAGCGTAACGGCCCCATCGGCACGGTGCGACTGGCCTTCCTCGGCGAATACACGCGCTTCGAAACCCTCGCGCAGCCGGGCAGCTACTGAGCCATGCGGCCCATCCAGGCGCGAATCTCCATCGGCGCGATGGCACACAACCTGCGTGTGGCACGTAGTCATGCAGGCGCAACGCGCGTGTTTGCCGTAGTCAAGGCCAATGCCTACGGTCACGGGCTGTCGCGTGCACGGCGCGCATTGGCGGCCGCCGACGGCTTTGCCGTGCTGACGCTGGAAGAGGCCGCCAACCTGAGATTGATGGGGGTCGACCAGCCCATCCTGCTGCTGGAAGGGTTCTTCGGGGTAGACGAAATCGCCACCTGCGCCGAACTGGACCTGTGGCCGGTGTTGCATCATCCTGCCCATCTCGATTGGCTGCAGCAGCAACCGCCTGCGCGGCCCCTGCAGGTTTTCCTCAAATTCGACAGCGGCATGCACCGGCTGGGATTTCCACTGGCCGATCATGCCGCCATCGTCGCGCGGGCGAGAAGCCTCAGCGCAGTGGCCGGCATCACGCTGATGACGCATTTTGCCCAGGCGGATGAAACGGTTGGCGTGGACTGGCAGTTGCACCCTTTCCTGCGCGAACTGTCGGCCTACGGTCTACCATGGAGCAGCGCCAATTCGGCCGCGCTGTTGCGTTACCCGCAGACCCTCGGTGACTGGGCGCGCCCGGGACTGATGCTCTATGGCGCGTCGCCATTTGCCGACCTGTCGGCCGAGCAATTGGGTTTGAGGCCGGCCATGACCCTGCGGTCGGAAATCATCAGCGTGCAGGCCCTGCAAGCGGGCGAGGGTGTGGGGTATGGGCAGTTGTTTCGTGCCGACCGCCCCATGCGGGTGGGTGTGGTTGCCTGCGGCTATGCGGATGGTTACCCGCGCCATGCGCTGACCGGTACGCCGGTTCTTGTCGATGGACACCTCAGCCGAACCTTGGGCCGGGTGTCGATGGACATGCTGTGTGTCGATCTGGGCGAATGCCCCGAAGCCGGCGTGGGGAGCCCGGTCGTGCTGTGGGGCGAGGGCTTACCCGTGGATACGGTAGCCGCAGCCGCAGGCACCAGCAGTTATGAACTGCTGTGCGCGCTGGCCGCGCGGGTCCCCGTGGACGAAACCGACTAAAGCTTAGTTAGTGCGTCGTGCCAAATGAGGGATCGCGGGTGCCAGGCGGCATCGGCAGACCGGCATAGTGGCTGGCCTGGGCGATGGGCCCTAGTGGAAACAGCTTGTACAGGAACTTGTGTCCGCCCTGGCCCGCAAATTCTTCTTCCAGCGAATGCACCAGCATGCGCGCATTGATAGTGCCACCATGATCGGCGTAACAGTCGCGCAGATAGCGAATAATGGCCAGATGGTCGTCGGTCAATTCCAGTCCATCCCGGCGCGCACTCTCGATTGCCTGTTCTTCCGTCCAGGGTTCCAGGTCGATGAGATAGCCGCGGACCGTTGGGCCCGAATGCTCCTGTTCCACCATTTTGTTGATGTCCAGCATGATGATCTCCTTGTGACGTGCGTGCCTTGTTTATAGAACGTGCATGTCGGAAACCAAGGCATTTTGTATGCGTCTGGATGACGCTTGAAATGGATATAATCGTTTTAAATCAACCAAGGGAGACAACAATGACAGCCATTGCGCGCGCACTCGTTACCGGCTTGTTTTTGACGCAGGCGATCAATCCGGTCTATGCCGGCCTCTTCGATTTCAAACTGGGGGGCGGCGATAAAAAAGAGGCCGGTCAGCCGTCCGGTTCTGCGGGGCCGGACGGGGCACAAGGGGAAGCCAAGGAACTTGAGAAATGCGACAAGCCCTACGGCACGCTGGCCGTGGTTGAGCCGCAGGATGCCGTGATTTCCCATCTGCTCCAATACGGCCTGCAATCACCGACAGGCCTGATTCGCATGATGGTGCAGCAATCCAATTGCTTTGTTCTGGTGGAGCGTGGCCGCGCCATGCAGAACCTGATGCAGGAGCGTCAACTGGCCGAGTCCGGCGAATTGCGCAAGGGTTCCAACATGGGCAAGGGCCAGATGGTCACGGCCGACTATGTGCTGACCCCCGACGCGGTATTCTCCAGCAAGGATTCGGGCGGTGTGGGCGGCGCACTGGGCGGCCTGGGCGTGTTTGGCGCCGTTGCGGGCCTGGTCGCGGCCGGCCTCAAGTTCAAGTCGGCGCAAACCACCATGATCCTCTCGGATTCGCGTACTTCGTTGCAGCTCGCTTCGGCCACCGGCAATGCCGAGAAAACGGACTGGAGTGTGGGCGGGCTGCTGGTCGGTGGCGGCGCGGCAGGTGGACTCGGCGCCTACACCAATACGCCGGAAGGGAAGGTCATCGCGGCCAGCTACCTGGACAACTGGAACAACATCGTCCGTTCCATCCGCAACAATCCGGAGATGGCACGCCAGGAGATCAACCTCAAGGGCAAATCCGGCCAGCCGACCAAGGCTGGCATCGTGTTCGAGGAAGGCGACACGGTAACCGGAAAAATTGCCGGGTTGAGGGTCTACGCCCAGCCCAAGAAAACCTCCAAAGTGGTCTCGACCCTCGCGCGAGGCGAGGAAGTCATTTATACCGGCCATGACCAGGGCGGATTTATTTCCGTCCAAGGCCAGGATGGCGAAGGCTGGGTGGAAAAGGTGATGGTGAAGAAATAGGCGACTGTTTCTGTACACCGCCAAAAAAGCCGGGCAAGCCCGGCTTTTTTATGGGGCCGGGTCGGGCGCCGAGAAGCACTCCAGATGGCGTTCGCCCACAGTGGCCCCGGTACAGTCCAGGTCAAGCACGGCCCGGTCCAGCGCGGCGGAAAATGCCGCAAAATCGGCAATGCCTTCGTAGATCTCCATCCATGTCGACGGATCGTCGCAGCGTCGCAACCGACGTGGCGGCTGGCTGCAATACCGGGCCAGCGCGTCCAGCAATGCATCGATACGGGGGGCTACCAGACTGGTTTGCGCAGGATCGATACGGTAATAGACGTAGGCGTGCTTCACCTATTCGGGTAGCGCGTAGGGCAAGGGTTTCAGCGTCAGCACCGCGCCGTCGCCCGCTTTCAGGTGCAGGGTTTGCGTCGCCGCGCTTTCGACCTGGGCCACGGCCAGCACATCGAAGCCGCCCGCCGGCGCCGGTGCTGCATTGACTACCGTGCCGGTGGCCTGGCCCTCGATGTCGGCGCTGTACAGGCTATCGCCAGGTACGGCTTCGATATCCACGTGCGCAAGGAACATGCGGCGTTTGAGTTTGCCCAGATACTGGCTGCGGGCGACGATTTCCTGGCCGGGGTAGCAGCCTTTCTGGAAGCTGACGCCGCCGATGACCTCGAAATTGACCATTTGCGGGACGAACTGCTCCTGGGTGGCGGCAACGATCATCGGAATGCCGGCGTTGAGCCGCAGCCAGTCCCATACCGGTGCGCCGACCGGGGTGGCCGTTTCGCGCAATCCCTGCCAGACCGTGGCGGCGCGTTCGGGGAGGATCGACAGAACGAATTTGTCGTCGCCGACGCGGATGACCTGGCCGGCTTCTCCGTTGATGGTATGCATGGTGGTATTCGGAAGGACGCCCATCGTGGCGTTCACCCTGGCCGCCGCCTGCTTGCCGGCGACGACCAGCCGGACGTGTTCATCGCTGGCGTCACGTCCTTGTACCTTGGCGCGCATGATGAACATGGATAGCCGCTTCAATACGCTGGGCAGGATGTCGCCCGATAGTTGCAGGCAGTAATCCTCGCCCTGCCGCCATACCAGAAAATTTCCGAGCAGGCGTCCCTTGGGGCTGCAATAGCCGTTCCACTGGGCGGCGTCGGCCTGCAGGCCGCGAACGTCGTTGGTGAGTTGGCTTTGCAGGAAGCTGGCGGCTTCGTCGCCGTGAAAAGCGATGACGCCGAGTTGCGACAAATCCGCGACAATGGTGCCGTCAGCGGCGGCGGCGCGTTCGGCCGCCGGATCGCCATAATGCAGAACCGCGCTGTCTTCGATGTGCGCACCTTGGGATTGCAGAAAGTTTTTCCAGGAATCGATCACGTTGCGTTCCAGTCAAAGAGGGATGTCATGAAGTCCAAAAGTGTACACGCTGATGCACGAGATTGAACTCAAACCCTCGCGCCGACTGGGGCTGTTGCTGCTGGGCATGACCGTGCTGGCAGGGGTTGCCCTGCTGCTGACGGATGTCCCTGCAGGCGTTGCGTTTGCGCTGGGAAGCGCGGTGATTGGCCTGGGCGTATGGGGTTGGCGGCAAGCCGCGCCAATGACGCGTCTGCGTATTGCGGCAGACGGCCGTCTGCAAAGCCTGGATGGCCGTGCCGAGTGGTGCGACGTCGAGGTGCTGGATGACAGTTTTGTCTCGCCCGGGTTGATCGTGTTGCGTTATCGTGCCGCCGACCGTCGCGTGCATGCCCTGACGCTGCTGCCAGATAGCGCGGATGCTGACAGTTTGCGGCGCCTCAGGATGTCGCTTCGCTGGGCACGCCGCACACGCTCGGACACAGGGTTCCCGGACGCGGGTTGAGCACGGTGTTGCCAGCGATCGGCAGAATTTCCGGATAGTCGCGGCTGAAATGCAGGCCGCGGCTTTCCTGCCGCAACTGGGCCGAGCGGATGATGAGATCGGCGCTCTGCACCAGATTGCGCAGTTCGATCAGGTCGTTGGAGACCCGGAAGTTCCGGTAAAACTCGTCGATTTCAGCGCGCAGCAGGCGGATCCGGTGCGACGCGCGTGCCAGCCGCTTGTTGGTGCGCACGATGCCTACGTAGTCCCACATGAAGCGCCGCAGTTCGTCCCAGTTGTGCGAGATCACCACCTCCTCGTCGGGGTCGGTGACGCGCGACGCATCCCAGGGCGGCAGGCTGAGCGACGGGGCGGGCGGCGTGGCCAGAATGTCGGCGGCGGCGGCATGGCCGAACACCAGGCACTCCAGCAGAGAATTCGACGCCAGCCGGTTGGCGCCGTGCAGTCCGGTGAAGGTGACTTCGCCGACGGCATGCAGGTTGCACAGGTCGGTACGCGCATTCATGTCGGTGATGACGCCGCCGCAGGTATAGTGCGCTGCCGGCACCACCGGGATCGGCTGGCGCGTGATGTCGATGCCGAGTTCCAGACAGCGGCCGTAGATCGTCGGGAAATGCTCACGCACGAAGTCGGCCGGCTTGTGGCTGATGTCGAGATAGACGCAGTCGATGCCGCGTTTCTTCATCTCGAAGTCGATTGCGCGGGCGACCACGTCGCGTGGCGCGAGTTCGGCGCGCTCGTCATGAAACTGCATGAAGCGACTGCCGTCGGGCAGCAACAGGCGGCCGCCTTCGCCGCGTACCGCCTCGCTGATGAGAAAGGATTTGGCGTGCGGGTGGTATAGGCAGGTCGGGTGGAACTGCACGAACTCCAGATTGGCCACCCGGCAGCCGGCGCGCCAGGCCATCGCGATGCCGTCGCCGGTCGAGGTGTCGGGGTTGGTCGTGTAAAGATAGACCTTGCCGGCGCCACCGGTGGCGAGCACGGTGTGCCCGGCGGCAAAGGTCTCGACCTCGCCGGTGCCTTTGTTCAGCGCATAGGCGCCGTGGATCTGCCGTTCTTGGCCGCCGGCGCGCTTGCCGGTGATGAGGTCGATGGCGACATGCTGCTCGAAGGTGTCGATATTGGGATGGGCACGTACCCGGTCGAGCAGGCTGGTCTGTACTGCGTGTCCGGTAGCGTCCGCCGCGTGCACGACCCGGCGTTTGGAATGTCCGCCTTCGCGGGTGAGGTGCAGGCCGCCCGGCGCTTGTGGGTCTGGGGTGAAGGCGACGCCGTTGGCGGTCAGCCAGGCGATCATTTCGCGCGCCTGGCTGGCGACCAGCCGGGTGACGGCCTCGTCGCACAGGCCGGCCCCGGCAACCAGGGTGTCATGGACGTGGGCCTCGACCGAATCGCCGCTGTCGACCGCTGCGGCAATGCCGCCTTGCGCCCAGTCGCTGGCCCCGTCGGTCATCTGGCGCTTGGTCACAATGGCGACGCGGCGCTGGTCGGCAAGCTTGAGCGCGGTGGTCAACGCGGCGAGGCCGCTGCCGAGGATGAGGACGTCGTGTCTGTGCATGGTGGTCGGGGGATGATAGCAGGCTTGGGCCGTGTCCGAATAACCCTGTTTAGGGTGAACTTTTTTACCCTGACCCGCTCACATGTTCCGGAAGGTGCGGTCACGTATACTTTCAACACAAACAAGAAGCAGCAGGGAGATATGTCGGACCGCGAACTGGATCAGGTGTTGGTCGAACGCGCCCAGCAGGGCGACAAGCGCGCTTTCGAGCTGTTGGTGAGCAAGTATCACCGCAAGCTCGGGCGGCTGTTGTCGCGCATGGTGCGGGATGCTGCGGAGGTGGAAGATATTACGCAGGAAGCTTTTATCAAGGCCTACCGTGCGTTGCCGGGGTTTCGTGGCGAGAGCGCCTTCTACACCTGGCTGTATCGTATCGCCGTGAATACCGCCAAGAATTATCTGGTGGCGCACAAGCGCATGCCGGTGGCGAGCGACGTGCAGGCGGAAGATGCGGAGAATTACGAGGACGGCGACCTGTTGCGCGATATTGCGACGCCGGAAGCGGAACTCCAGACCAAACAGATCGCCAAAGCAGTCAATGAGGCGGTCGATGCGCTGCCCGAGGAATTGAGGACGGCCATCACGCTGCGCGAGATCGAAGGCATGAGCTACGAGGAAATCGCGCAAATGATGGACTGCCCGATCGGTACTGTGCGCTCGCGGATTTTCCGCGCGCGCGAGGCCATAGCGGAAAAGATACGCCCGATGCTGGGCACCAGTCAGGACAAAAGGTGGTAACCATGTCAGCACTTCTTAAAACCCATGCCCATCCCCAGAGTGAATCGGCCGACGACGACTGGCGTCTGTTGCTTTCGGCCGCGCTTGATGGCGAGACGGAGCGTACCGAAACGGAAGCCTGCCTCGCGGCCCTGAAACGCGACGGCGAGCTGCGACAAAGCTGGTCGGACTACCATCTGATCGGCGACCTGATGCGAGGCGAAGCCCCGGCGCAGGAGGGCTTCATGGCACGTTTCTCGGCGCAGTTGTCCACCGAGCCGACCGTGCTCGCACCGCGCCGAAGCGTGTGGCCGCAGCGGGTTGCCGTGGCCTCGTTTGCCTCGCTCGCGGTGTGGGGCGCGATTTCGCTCACCCGGATGATGTCGGATGAACCGGCCACGCTACCCATGGCGACAGCCCCAGGATTTCAGCAGGCCTCGCTGTCGTCGGAGCCGGCAAGCGAAGACGCCCGGTTTGCGCCTTATCTGGTGGCGCATCAGGAGTTTGCCCCGATGACGGTGGTTTCTTCCCCTTACCAGCCGGCGGTGGCCGTAGCGGTGGAGCCGCGCTGATGCGGTCGCTGGCTGGATGGCGGCAGGGCTGGCTGGTTGCAGGGTTCGCTGGGCTGGTCTTGCTGTCCGGCGGGGCGCGTGCCGATGCTGCGGCCGATTGGCTCAATCGTGCGGCTACGGCCGCCAAACAGCAGAATTACAGCGGTATCTATGTCTATCACCACGGTGAGCACGTCGAGGTCTTGCGTGTACAGCACCGTGCCGATGCGAATGGCGAGCAGGAAAAAGTCGAAGTCATGGATGGCACCTCGCGCCAGTTCATGCGCATCAATAACGATGTGTACTGCCACTTGCCGGATGGCAAGCACGTTCGGCTGGAGCGCAATGCGCTGCGCCGTTTCTTCCCGGCTTTGCTGCCTGCCCAGCCAGCCAGCCTGCTCGATTTCTACGAAGCGAAGCTGGGCGGGATCGAGCGCGTTGCGGGACGCGCCTGCCAGGTGGTGACGCTGGCGCCGCGCGACGGATACCGATATACCTACAACTTCTGGCTGGACACCCGGACAGGCTTGCCGCTCAAGGCGCGCATCGTCAACGATAGCGGCAATGTGATCTCGATCCTCGTGTTCTCGGAAATCCAGATCGGCAAGGCTCCGGACATCCGCAATGACATGGCAGGAAAGATCATCCAGAAAATACAGCCGGGCAAACCGGTCATGAACGACTGGAACGTGACCCCGCCCCCCGGATACGAACAGGTGCAGGAAGCAGTACGTGTACTGCCCGGCAAGCGGGCGCCGGTCACGCATCTGGTTTTTTCGGACGGTTTGAGCGTGTTGTCGATGTTTGTCGAGCCTGCGGATCCGCAGGTGCAAAGCCTGCATGGCCTGTCGGCTGAAGGCGCGATCGGCATCTATGCCCGCGAGGTGGATGGCTACATCGTGACGACGCTGGGTGAAGTGCCGAACATGGCACTCATCGAAACCGGCAATTCGGCAACCCGGAAGTAAGGCCGGACATGCTGGAGCAGACAGCCGAAGTCATCCACACCGCATCCGACGGCGTCTGGGTGCAGGCCGTCGAGCCATCGGGCTGCGGCACCTGCGGTGGGCAGGGATGTTCATCGCGGCGCATCGCAGAACTGTTCCAGCGCAAGCCCCGGAATTTCCTGGTCGACTGCGACCTGCCCCTGACACCCGGAGACCGCGTGGTGATCGGGATTGCCCATGGCAGCGTACTCAAGAGTGCAATGCGCGCCTATGGCCTGCCGTTGGGCCTGATGCTGATGGGCGCGTTGCTGGCGCAGGTCATCCAGCCCGGCGACGGCACGGCGCTTGCCGGCATGCTGATCGGAGGGGCAGCGGGCTGGCTCCTGGCACGTGGCGGCCGGACGGCCCGTCCGGTGGTGCTCAGGCGAGAAGACAGAATTTCGCTTCAAGTAATGAAAGGACAGTCATGATGAAAAACGCTTTGGCGGCGATCGCGTTGGTGTTTGCCGTGTCGGTACCTGCATTGGCGAAGGATGTGATGGATGTGGCCGACCTGGTCGAGAAAGAAGGGCCGGCCGTGGTCAATATCAGCACCACCAAGATGGTGAAGCGTGGCCAGGAGTTTGGTGACGAAGGCATGCAGGAATTCTTCCGCCGCTTCTTCCCGGGCATGCCGGGCATGCCCGGAGGGCAGGAAGGCGGACAGGGCCCCGGCCCCATGCAGGAAATTCCGGCGCGCGGCGAAGGCTCGGGTTTCATCGTCAGCAACGATGGCTACATCCTGACCAATGCGCATGTGGTCAAAGGTGCGGACGAAGTGGTGGTCAAGCTCATCGACAAACGAACCTTCACGGCCAAGGTGGTGGGGGCCGACGCGCGTACCGACGTGGCCGTCATCAAGATCACCGCCAACAATCTGCCTGTCGTCAAACTGGGCGATCCCACCAAACTGCGGGTGGGCGAGGCGGTGGCGGCCATCGGTTCGCCCTTCGGTTTCGAGAACTCGGTCACTGCGGGCATCGTTTCCGCCAAGGGGCGCTCGCTGCCATCGGAGACCTACGTCCCGTTCATCCAGACCGATGTGCCGATCAATCCCGGTAATTCAGGCGGGCCCCTGTTCAATATGAAAGGCGAAGTGGTCGGCATCAATTCGCAGATTTACAGCCGCAGCGGCGGCTATCAGGGCGTATCGTTCGCGATTCCGATCGATGTGGCGATGGAGGCGGCGGCTCAGCTGAAAAGCGGCGGCAAGGTGTCGCGCGGCTGGCTGGGCGTGGTGATCCAGGAAGTGACCGCCGATCTGGCCGACTCCTTCGGCCTGGATCGTCCGCGTGGGGCGCTGGTGTCGCAGGTTCAGGAAGACAGTCCGGCGCAGAAAGCGGGACTCCAGGCGGCCGACGTCATCCTGGAGTTCAATGGCAAGGCCGTGGAAAACTCCAGCGACCTGCCGCGCATCGTCGGCATGGCCAAGCCGGGCACCAAGATCCCGCTGCAAGTCTGGCGTAAGGGGAAAGTCCAACAATTGAACGTGGTGTTGGGCGAATTGCCCACTGAAAGCCAGCAGGCGACCAATGACGGCAAGGCTATTTTGCGCGGCGGGCTGGCCCTGACTGAACTGGGGGCGGACCAGCGGCGGGCGCTCGACCTCGATTATGGCGTGCTGGTCGCGGATGCAACGGGCGATGCGGCACGTGCCGGCATCCGGACGGGTGACATCATCCTGGCGGTCAACAATACCAAGATCACCAGCGTGGCGGTTTATCGCAAGGCCATCGCCGCGATTCCCGCCGGCAAGAGCGCGGCGATCCTGGTGCGTCGCGGCGACGGCTCGCTCTATATCCCGTTGAAAATTTCGGGTGGGTAAAACGCTCACGCTCTATACGCGGAAAGGCTGTCCGCTCTGCGATGAACTGGCAGCCGAGGTCCGCGCCCTGCTTGCAGGGACGGGACACGCCCTGGTTCCTGTGGATGTGGATGCCGATCCGGCACTCAAGGCCGAATACGGCTGGGAGGTTCCGCTGTTGTTTGACGGCGACACCGAGATTTGCCGCCATCAGCTCAATCTGCCTGCGTTTCAGGAATGGCTGCGCTTCAACCCTTGAAATCCGTTAAAATCCGGGGTCTTATCGAATCCCTGATCGGGCACGGAAGCGTGCCCGTTTTGTTGTGTCCCAGAATCTGATCCGCAATTTTTCCATCATTGCCCATATCGACCACGGCAAGTCCACGCTGGCGGACCGCCTGATCCAGTTTTGCGGCGGCCTGTCCGAGCGCGAGATGGAGGCGCAGGTGCTCGATTCCATGGATCTGGAGAAGGAACGCGGCATCACCATCAAGGCGCAGACCGCTGCGCTGACCTACAAGGCGCAGGATGGCCAGGTTTACCGCCTGAACCTGATCGACACCCCGGGCCACGTCGATTTTTCCTACGAAGTCAGCCGCTCGCTGTCCGCCTGCGAGGGCGCATTGCTGGTGGTCGACGCCTCGCAGGGTGTGGAGGCGCAGACGGTGGCCAACTGCTACACCGCGATCGACCTTGGCGTCGAGGTGATCCCTGTGCTGAACAAGATCGACCTGCCGGCCGCCGATCCCGACCGGGTGGCGGAAGAGATCGAGGATATCGTCGGCCTCGACGCCACCGACGCGGTGCGTGCCTCGGCCAAGACCGGCATCGGTATTTCCGAAATCCTCGAGGTGGTGGTGAAGCAGGTGCCACCGCCGCGCGGAGACGAGTCTGCGCCTCTGAAGGCGCTGATCATCGATTCGTGGTTCGACAACTACGTCGGCGTGGTGATGCTGGTGCGCGTGGTCGACGGCGTGCTACGCCCGAAGGACAAGATCCGCTTCATGGCGAGCGGTGCGCAACATCTGACCGAACACGTCGGCGTGTTCACGCCCAAGTCGGTCGACAAGCCCCAGCTTTCGGCGGGTGAAGTCGGTTTCGTCATCGCCGGCATCAAGGAGCTCAAATCCGCCCAGGTGGGAGACACCATCACGCTGATCGACCGTCCCGCCAGCGAACCCCTGCCGGGTTTCAAGAAGGTGCAGTCGCAGGTGTTTGCCGGCTTGTATCCGGTTGAATCCCACGACTTCGAGGCGCTGCGCGACGCATTGACCAAGCTGCAGCTGAACGATGCCGCGCTGCAGTTCGAGCCCGAGGTATCGCAGGCGCTGGGATTCGGCTTCCGCTGTGGCTTCCTCGGCCTGTTGCACATGGATATCGTGCAGGAACGGCTCGAGCGCGAGTACGACATGGATCTCATCACCACCGCGCCGACGGTGGTGTATGAAGTGGTGCTGAAGGATGGCACCACGATCAACGTCGAGAACCCGTCCAAGCTGCCCGAGCCGTCCAAGATCGAGGAAATCCGCGAACCCATCATCACCGCGACCATCTTCGTGCCGGAGGAATTCGTCGGCAACGTCATCACCCTGTGCAACCAGAAGCGCGGCATGCAGCTCGACATGCAGTACCACGGCAAGCAGGTCATGCTGCGCTACGACCTGCCCATGAACGAAGTGGTGATGGACTTCTTCGACAAGCTGAAATCGACCAGCCGCGGCTATGCCTCGCTCGACTATGAATTCAAGGAATTCCGCGCCGGCGATCTGGTCAAGCTCGACATCCTGGTCAACAACGAGAAAGTCGATGCGCTGTCCCTCATCGTGCACCGTGCCACCAGCGTGTACCGCGGGCGCGAGCTCGCCGCCAAGATGCGCGAACTGATCCCGCGCCAGATGTTCGACGTCGCCGTGCAGGCGGCGATCGGCGCCAATATCATTGCGCGTGAGAATGTGAAAGCCATGCGCAAGAACGTGCTCGCCAAGTGTTACGGCGGCGACATCACGCGCAAGAAGAAGCTCCTGGAAAAGCAGAAGGCCGGCAAACGCCGCATGAAGCAGGTCGGCAACGTGGAAATCCCGCAGGAAGCCTTTCTTGCGATCCTCCAGGTCTCCGATAAATAAGAAACGGACCCCCCGACATGAACTTTGCCCTCATACTCTTCGTCGCCCTGGTGGTCACCGGCGCCATCTGGCTGCTCGACGTGCTGTTCCTCAAGCGTGGCCGCGACAGGGACGCCAAGGAGCCGATGCTGGTCGAGTACGCCAAGAGCTTCTTCCCGGTGATCCTCGTCGTGTTCGCGCTGCGCTCCTTCCTGGTCGAGCCGTTCAAGATTCCATCCGGTTCGATGATGCCCACGCTCCTGGTCGGCGATTTCATCCTGGTCAACAAATTCACCTACGGCATCCGCCTGCCGGTCATCAATACGAAGGTGGTCGAACTGAACAATCCCAAGCGGGGGGACGTGATGGTATTCCGCTATCCGGGCGACCCCAGTCTCGACTACATCAAACGGGTGATCGGCGTCCCCGGCGACGTGGTCGAATATCGTGACAAGAAGCTCACCATCAACGGCAAGCCCGTGCCATCAACCAACACGGGCACCTACAGCTACGTGGGTAATGGCCTGAATTACATTACCGCGATGGTGTACAAGGAACGCCTCAACGGCACCGACCACACCATGATGACGGAGCCGGACAAGCCCTCGGTCTATCCGACCCAGGTGGTGGACTTCCCTTACCGCGAGAACTGCTCCTACAATGCCGAGGGCGAAGGCTTCGTCTGCAAGGTGCCGCAGGGGCAGTATTTCATGATGGGCGACAATCGCGACGCCAGCAACGACAGCCGCTACTGGGGATTCGTTCCGGACAGGAACATCGTCGGCAAGGCCTTCTTCATCTGGATGAATTTCGACGAATTCGGCCGCATCGGCACTACCATTCGATAAGGAGACAGCATGTATCGCACGC